>NZ_JASEWO010000128.1:0-13707 GCF_030024295.1 Pantoea sp. Pa-EAmG | reverse complement strand
ATTCGGAAACCGTACGTCAGCTTCTCAATAGCGGGCCGATGACAGGAAGGCAACTCATTGAAAAAATGAGTATAAGCCAGCCTACGCTTTCCCGTGCGATTAAAGAACTGGGTGATGACATCGTCAAAATCGGGGCGGGTCCATCTATTCAATATGCCCTGCGGGATACGTTTCGCGGATTCCGCTCGGCCCCGATTTATCGTGTTACCGATGAAGGGCAAATCAAACCTCTTGGTGAGCTGATTCCGGTTCGTCCGAAAGGGTTTGTGATGGTGCAGGCGGACCAGAAAAGCTTTCACAGCGACGGGCTGCCGTGGTGGCTGTTTGACATGCGACCGCAGGGCTATCTCGGCAGAGCGTATGCCTCAACTTATGCCAGCGGGCTCGGTCTGCCGGCGAATCCCGAACAATGGGCGGACGCAGATGTGGTCAGAGCGCTGCTGGCGCAAGGTCATGATGCGATCGGCAACCTGCTGATCGGCGAGCAGGCGCGCAGTCGATTTCTGGAAATGCCCGAACCAACACCCGTGGAGCGCGTGACGGCGTATCCCGAACTGGCGCGGGCTGCGGGCGCTGGTGAGGTGCCGGGCTCATCTGCGGGTGGCGAGCAGCCAAAATTCTGCACCTATACCGAACGCGGTCATGTGCTGGTGAAATTCACGGCGGCAGATGACAACCCAGTCAGCGAACGCTGGCGCGATCTTCTGATGGCTGAGCATCTGGCCCTGAAAGTGCTGGGTGTTGAGACCGACGTGTTTGATATTGCAGGGCAGCGCTTCCTCGAAATCCCCCGCTTTGATCGGGTGGGCAAAATGGGCCATCTCGGCGTGTTCTCGCTGCGCGCGCTTGATGCGGAGTTCGTCTGCAATGCCAGCGCAAGCTGGCCGGTCCTCGTCAAGCAGCTTGTAGCGGAAAAGTGTGTCCATTCTGAGGCCGCTAATAGCACGGCCCGGCTTTGGGCATTCGGCATGCTGATCGGCAATACCGACATGCACGCCGGTAACCTGTCATTCATCAGTCGCCATGGCCGTCCTTATCACCTCGCGCCGGCTTACGACATTCTGCCGATGGGCTTTGCGCCCAGAGCGGGCGGCGCCATCGTGAATACGCTGCGGCCAGCGTCACTGCCGGAAGTGGTCAGCAGCGATACATGGCGGGAAGCGCTGGCTTTGGCGGAAGAATTTTTGTCGCTGGCAAACAGTTGCGATGGCTTCTCAGCGCGTTTTGCGCCCTGCTTCGCCGCGTTACAGCAGCATCTGGATGAGGCCCGAGCGCGCATCGCCCGACTGGGCTAAGCGCCTTTCCTGATTGATAATTCCTTCAACGCTGCATCATCGAAACCGGCGGTGACAAACCGCCTCGCACCCGATTTTCACCCTCGCAACTTTGCAAAAGTAAAACGATCGGTTTACTTTTTAAGGTATGCGTAAAAAACAACATATCCTGAACGCTGCCGAGCGGCTGTTCTACAACAACGGTTTTCATGCCACCAGCACCGATTACATTTGCCGTGAGGCGAAGGTCTCCACGCGTACGCTCTACCAGCACTTTCCGTCGCGCGAGCGGTTAACTGCCGCGGTGATGACCGCGCGTCGGCAGCGCTTTGCTGATTTGTTGTCACAGCCAGACGATCCGGCAGCCATTAGCCAGCTGTTTTCGGTACTGGAACAGTGGATGCGGGCGGAAGGATCGCTCGGCTGCTTTTTTGCCAAAGCGTACGGAGAGTATGCGGAACAGGATGCTGAGCTGGCGGCGCAGGCGCTGGATTATCGCTACTGGCAGCGCGGCTACATACGTGCCTGCGTGGCGCACTCGCACAGGACTTCGCCGTCAGCGCTGGCCGATGCTATCTGGATACTGTTTGAAGGGGCGATTATGGCCGGGTTGATTGACGGTCCGCAGGCCGCGGTCACTGCACGTCTGGCGGCTGAGCAACTGATGGCGACTACGCCATGAAAGCCTCACTCCGCCTGACGCTGAGCGGCTTTATGCTGATTGCCGTGACCTACGGACTGGCGCGTTTTGCCTGGGGAATGATGATGCCGCAGGTGGCGCAGCAGATCAGCTTCAGCCCACGCGCGTCGGGCATGCTTGCCGCCTGCAGCTATCTGGCTTACTGCCTGGCCACGCCCGGCGCCACGCTGCTGCTGGCGCGCTGGGGCGTGCGCAGCACCGCCATGCTGGCAGCGCTGACGGCCATGCTCGGCTTACTGCTGCTGGCCGCTGCCAGCAGTGCATGGCTGATTGCCGGTGGGCTGTTTATCGCTGGTCTCGGTGCCGGACTGGCTTCCCCGGCGCTCGCCAGTGCCGTGAGCCGGCAAATTGACGCGTCGCGGCAAACCGCCGCTAATACGCTCATCAACGCCGGCACCGGCGCGGGCATTATTGTGTCAGTGCCCATTTTTATGCTGATGCCCGGCGGCTGGCGCGCGGCCTGCTGCTGTTTTGCCGCGCTGGCATTAATCAGCCTGCTACTGGCACGCTATTACCTGCCCGCCGGGCGCGCCGATCCATCGGGATCGCCGGTTGGCTGGCGCGATCGGTTGCACAACCGCGCGCTGCAGCGGGTGATCATCATCGCTTTCCTTAGCGGTGTCGCCAGCGCGGCGTGGTGGTGTTTTGGACCGGATGTGTTACGCCAGCACAGCCATCTGAACGAGAGCCACGCCAGTATGCTGTGGCTGGTTAGCGGCGCGGCCGGCATTCTCGGCGCGCTGACCGGTCCGCTGGCACGCTGCATCGGTATGCGTCAGGTGTACTGGCTGGCGCAGCTGGCGATGGCCGTTCCGCTGCTGTTGCTGGCGGCGCTCACCCACTTTAGCTACTGGCTGGTACCGGCTGCGGCACTGTGCGGCGCGGGATATGTCACGCTGTCGGGTATTCTGTTGGTTGCGGGTGCCGCCGCCATGCCACAGAATGCGGCCTCTGGCGTGGCGGCGGCATTTCTCACGCTGGCGATTGGGCAAATTGGCGGGGCGATACTCTTTGCGCAAATCTACAGCAGCAGCGCCGCTGCGGCACTGCTGCTGTTCGCCGCCATCCCGGCTGCGCTGCTGTTTCTGGTACCGGCTAACCCGCCGCAGCGGGCTGGCACTTAACGTCCGGTGGTGAGCCAGCGGCTGAGGATGCCGGCGCTGGAGTAGCCGCGAATGATCGCCGCGTAGCTGTCAAAGCGATTGCTCACTTCGCTTACCTGGTTGTTATACAGATCGCTCTCGGCGCTCAGAACATCCAGCAGCGAGCGGCGTCCGAGGTGATACCACTGATCGAAAAAGTCTTTGCGGATGCGGTCAGACTCGACAATCAGACTCTTATACAGCGCGGCGCGATCGGCCATCGAATGTGCATCCTGGCTGGCGGCGCGCACGCGATTCTCCAGATCGCGCCGCTGCTCCTGCACCTGCTGACGACTGGCTTCGGCGCGTTTAATCGCCGCAATCTCCTGCGCGTTAGTTGAACCACCGCGGAACAGGCCCCAGCTAACGTTGATGCCGGTTTGCCACGCCTGCTGGCGACCGAGCTGATCCTCACGCGTACTTTTGCTTACCGTCCAGTTGAGTTTTGGCAGGCCGGAAGCTTTAATCGCTTCCGCTTCTTTAAACGCCGCTCGCGTTTCCGCGCTGGCGCGCAGGATCAGCGGATGATAATCCAGGCTGGCCAGCTGGCGGTTGAGATCGCCAAAATTCATCGCCCAGCGATCGCTGGCTGGCAGCGTCACGCGACTGTTGCCCATCAGGCGGTTCAGCGTGATTTCGACATCGCGCGCGCGCGACTCGGCATTCTCCAGATAACTCTGCGCCTGCAGCAATCGGCCTTTGGCCTGCGTCAGTTCGCTGCGACGACCGGTATCTGACTGCACAATGCCGCTCAGCATGGTGGTCAGTTCGGTCATGCGCGCCACGTACTGCTGGCTGATGGCAATGATCCGCTGCTGCTTGTTCCACTCAATCAGCGCGTTGCTGACCTGCATCGCCAGCTCTTCACGCTGCGCCTGCGCCGCCTGCTGCGCCGAGGTCACGCGCTCTTCGCGGCTCTCGATGGTGCGGCTGGTCTGACCGAAATCAATCAGGTTGGTCGCCATCGACACGCCGAGCGCCGGCACGTTGCTCTGACTACCGTCGCTTTTTACCCCGCCACCAAACTCTTTGGTCGCCGAGCTGGCGCTGACATCCAGCTGCGGCCAGCGCTGTCCTTTCGCCTCATCCACGCTGGCAGCGGCGGCATCGGTCTGCGCCACGGATGATTTCAGCGCCGGGCTGATGCGCCAGGTGATGCGCGCGGCCGAGAGAAACTTCTGCCGCAGCTCGGATTCAGCCACGGTTTCATCCACCGCGCCGCTCAGGCTGACCGGTGAACGCGCCACGGCGGCATCGGCGGCGGTGGTTCTGGTTTCCGCTACCGGCGGGCTGACATAGCTGAACTCGCTCTGTGCTTTTACTTCTGCTTCATTCACCGGCACCGGCGCAGGCTGCTGTGGGTTGAAAGTGCGTACCGATTTCAGCAGCGGATTCGTCTGCCTGGGTTCCGGCTGGCGCTGCTCTTCCGTCAGAAAACCGCCGCCCTGTACCGGCTGTACCGGCGGTGGGGCAATCGGCGCTGCTGGCGCTGGTGCCGGTGCCGGTGCCGGCTGAGCGCGTGACGTGGCGACCGGTGGCGCAACCGGCGCGACCTGAGGTTGCGTAAACATCGGTTGCGGTGCCGGCGCGGTTGCAAAGCGCTGGGCTGGCGCAACGGGCACGCGCTGCACCGGCGCGCTGCGTACCGGTGCCGCAGCGGGGGCGGCCGGGCGATGTCCGCTCATCTCGGCAAACATCATCAGTTCACTGGTCGAATCGGCCATTACGCTGATGGCCGGGGCCATCATGACCGTAATGCAACCGGCAAGCAAAGAGAGGCGCCGCGCCGCTGCGCGACGGTGCATATTATTATTTTTCATGGTTATTAACGCTCGCGGAAGGCTTCTTTCGCCTTAAGTACCGGCTTCAGCAGGTAATCAAGGATGGTTTTCTCGCCGGTGCGGATTTCCACCGTGGCCACCATGCCGGGAATGATCGGCAGATCTTTATTGCCTGCGTGCAGCGTGCTTTTATCGGTGAGGATCAACACGCGGTAATAGGTGTCATCCGGGCGGCCGGAAGCGGCTTTCTGATCGTCTTTCAGCGTATCCGGACTGATGTATTCCACATGGCCATCCAGTCCGCCGTAGATGGCGAAGTCGTAGGCGGTGATTTTCACTTTGGCCGGCAGCCCCGGACGCAGGAAGGCGACATCAGAAGGACGGATTTTGCCCTCCACCAGCAGTTGCTCTTCCAGCGGCACGATTTCCAGGATGTGCTCACCGGGCTGAATCACGCCGCCGATGGTGTTAACGCGCACGTTTTTCACCGTGCCGCGCACCGGTGCGGTAATGGTGGTGCGCTCGACCACGTCCGCGCGGCCAATCAGGTTTTCGCTTACCTGGCTGAGTTCCAGCTCCAGCCGCGCCAGTTCGGTGTTGGCATCAGACTGGTAACGGTTACGCCGCTCAACAATCTGCGCCTGGATGTCGTTCGCCTGGCGCTGCATACGCAGCAGCTCGACCTCAGACAGCAATCCTTTCGCCGCCAGCGGCTCCGCCAGCCGAATTTCACGCATCGACAGGGCATAGCTGCGCTGCAGTGAGTTAATGCTGTCGTTCAGCGCGCGCTTGCGTGATTCATAGGCTTTGGTCTCCTGCGCAACCACGGCGGGATCGCTCTTCACCTGCTCGTCAAATGTCAGCGGCTGCGCGTAGGCTTCGGCACGCAAACGCGCAATGCTGCCCTTCAGGCCAATCACCTTGCTCAGCGCCTCGCGATAGCTTGATTGCGCACGCGTCGGATCGATTTTCAGCAGGACGTCGCCCCGGTTGACCACCGTGCCTTCACGCACGTTCATTTCGGCGAGAATGCCGCCTTCCAGACTCTGAATCACCTGCTCGCGGCTGCGGGAAATCACTTTTCCGTCGCCTTTGGTGATCTCCTCCACCCGCGCATAGTTTGCCCAGGTGAGACCGATGCCAATTACCGCGATGATGATCCACATCACCAGTTTCGATCCCGGCGTAGTTTGCGACAGCAGGGACGCCTGCACGTCATTCATGAATTCGGCATCCGCAGCGGAGAGATTTTTGCTGCGGCTGCGCCATGGCATTAACTTGATCATACTGCGGCCTCCTCTGCCGCGGCGACGGCGGGCTCTGACGTTGCCGAAGCATCGTTAGCCGGCGCAGGTGCGCGCGCCGCCTGCTCTACCGCCTGACGCGGCGGCTGGCGGGTTTTACCTTTACCTTCCAGCGCGGCCAGCACCTGCTCTTTCGGGCCATCCGCGACAATTTTTCCTTCCTCAACCACGATGATGCGGTCGACCAGCGCCAGAATTGACGGACGATGCGTCACGACGATCAGCGTGTGGCCTTCACTGGCGCGACGCAGATGGGCGAGGAACTGGCTTTCGGTCATGCTGTCCATGGCGCTGGTCGGTTCATCCATCAGCAGCACTTTGGGCCGCGTCAGCAGAGTTCGCGCCAGCGACACTAACTGACGCTGACCGCCCGACAGCCCTTCACCGCCCTCGCCGACCGACAGGTTGATGCCGCTCGGATGGCGCGCCGCCACGTGATCGAGACCGGTCAAATTCAGCACGCGCAGCAGTTCATTCGCGGTGGCATCCGGCCGGCCAATCATCACGTTCTCGCGCAGCGTGCCGTAGAACAGGCGCGCATCCTGGCTGACGAAGCCCACCGCTTTGCGCCAGTCGGCCGGATCGATCTGGTTAACATCGAGTCCGTCAGCGGAGATCTGCCCTTTCACCGGCTGATACAGACGCGCCATCACGCGTAACAGCGTCGATTTACCGCTGCCGATGCGGCCAAGAATCGCCACGCGCTCACCGGCCTTGATGGTCAGCGAAATGTCTTTGAGGATTTCCGGATTGGGCTTCATCGGCGGTGCCGGATAAGAGAAGCTGACGTTGCTCAGCGAGATCTCGCCGGTCAGCGGCGGATCGGTCAGATAAGTTTTGCTGCTGTCGCGATCGACCGGCATCTCCATCAGCTTATTCAGCGAGGTCAGCGCCGCTTTGGCCTGCTGATAACGCACCGCCAGACCAATCACCTGACCCAGCGGGCCAGTGGCGCGGCTGGCCAGCATCACGGTGGCGATCATCGCACCCATGGTGAAGGTGCCAGCGTTGATCAGATAAACCCCGGCCACCACCAGCATCACGGTCTGAAACTGCTGCAGAAAGGTCACCACGCCGGTTGCCAGCGTCGAATAGCGTTTTGACTTCATTGAGTTAGCCGACTGCAGCGCGCTGAAGTTCTCCCAGCGGCGCTGCATATGCGCTTCACCGCCCACGGCTTTCAGCGTTTCCATGCCTTCAACCGACTCAATCAGCACGCCCTGTTTCAGCGACGCATCGCGCAGATTCTCTTTCATGATGCGCGCCAGCGGCCACTGGATCGCGGCGCTGACGATGATGATCAGCGGGATCATCATCAACGGAATAATCGCCAGCGGACCGCTGATAAAGAAGATCACGCCGACGAACATCAGGATAAACGGCAGATCCGAAATCGCCGCCAGCGTCGCCGAAGCAACAAAATCGCGCACCGATTCGTATTCACGGATCTGGTTGGCGAAAGTGCCTGATGAGGCCGGCTTGTGCTCCATCTGGATCGACAACGCCTGACGGAACAGCATGCTGCCCAGCACCAGGTCGGCCTTTTTGCCCGCCATGTCCAGCAGATGCGCCCGCACAAAGCGGGTAATGGCTTCGAAGATCATGGCGATGGTGACGCCAATCGCCAGCGACCACAGCGTAACAAACGCCTGGTTCGGCACCACGCGATCGTAGACGTTCATGGTGAAGAAGATGCTTGAAAGTGCCAGTACGTTGATCAGCACGGCGGCGATGGCGGCGCTGCGGTAGTAACGGCGGTAGCGCCACAGGGTGCTGAACAGCCAGTGGCCTTTGACCTCCGGCAGCATTTCGCTGGCGCGCTCATCCAGTACCGCCGCCGGTTTCGCCATCACCGCAAAGCCGGCGTAAATCTCGTTGAGCTCCGCCAGGCTCATCTCCACCGCTTTATCACTCACCTCCGGCATGATCAGCTGGAAGCGCAGCTCGCGCTGATTCTCCTCATTGGTGTGAATGCGCCGCGACAGCACAATGCAGCCGCCGCCGTTCTGCCGCAGCAGTATCATCGGCATCAGCTGCTCCGGCAGATCCTGCAGGCGGCGTTCGACCATGCCGCCGGTAATGCCAGCGTTCTCCAGGGCGGTCATGGCCTGTGACGGCGACAGCAGCGTCGCTTTCGGCAGGCCGGCGACCAGCGCCTCTTCACTCTTCTCGCGTTTGTAGTGTTTGCAAATCCACGCCACGCTTTTTAACAGCGTGTCATCCACGGTGGTTTCGATACGAGCAACAGAACGCGCATCCTGCTCCACGGCATTCTGCTTCTGGTCCATCATTTCCCGACTCCTGTAAACCTGACAAAAAACGGTGGACGCATCGTCCACCGCAGACTTTTCTTTGAATTGGGAAAATTCTGACAGAAGGCAGCTTTCAGGCCGTCCAAGACTTGTCTCAAACGGTGGAGAATATTTATGAATAAAGTGGGCAAAGCCCGATTGAATGCGGTCTGGCGACCGATCGATTGCAGAATAATCGCGGCGCTGTTGAGCGCTGTCCTGGGCGTGTTATCTTAGCTGCTCGCTTTACTGCAACCGGACAAAGAGCAATGGCAAAACAGCGGGTAGGTATCGTATTTGGCGGCAAGTCGGCTGAACATGAAGTGTCGTTACAGTCGGCCAAAAATATTCTTGAGGCGATCGATAAAAACAAATACGACGTGGTTCTGCTGGGGATCGACAAACAGGGCGAGTGGCATCTCAATGACGCTTCAGGCTTTCTGCTCAACGCCGACAATCCGGCGCTGATTGCCCTGAACCGCTCCGGTGAAAACGTGGCGCTGGTGCCCGGCAGCCGCGCGGAACAGCTGATTACGCGGCAGCAGGCGCAGCCGCTGTCGCAGCTGGATGTCATCTTCCCGATTGTGCACGGCACGCTGGGCGAAGATGGCTCGCTGCAGGGACTGCTGCGCATGGCCAATCTGCCGTTTGTCGGGTCGGATGTGCTGGGTTCCGCGGTCAGCATGGACAAAGATTTCACCAAACGCCTGCTGCGCGATGCCGGCCTGAAAGTGGCGCCGTGGCTAAGCGTCACCCAGACGCAGCGCGCGACGCTGGATGTGCAGGCGGTGATCGCGCGCTTTGGCCTGCCGCTGTTTATCAAGCCAGCCAATCAGGGATCATCCGTTGGGGTGAGCAAAGTGACGCAGCCGGACGAATTCGACGCAGCGCTGGATCTGGCGTTCCGCTTTGACCGCAAGGTGCTGATTGAACAGGGCATCAGCGGCCGTGAGATTGAGTGCGCGGTGCTGGGTAACGAGGCGCCAGAAGCCAGCCCGTGCGGTGAAATTGTGGTGCACGACGCCTTCTACTCGTATGACACCAAATATATCAGCGAGAGCGGCGCGCAGGTGGTGGTCCCGGCTGACATCAGTGCGGAAGCCAGCGAGGCCATTCGGGCTGTAGCGATTACCGCGTTCCAGGCGCTGGAGTGCTTTGGCATGGCGCGCGTCGATGTGTTCCTCACCGAAACGGGCGACATTATTGTCAACGAAGTGAATACTTTACCCGGCTTCACCAACATCAGCATGTATCCCAAACTGTGGCAGGCGGCCGGCCTGAGCTACAGCGATCTGATTACCCGCCTGATTGAGCTGGCGCAGCAGCGGCATCAGCAATCCAGCCAGCTGAAAAGCAGCGTGTAACCTGCGATGGCGTGGCTCAGGCCACGTCATGCGCCATGCTGCGCGGCGCGATTGCCGGTGAGGTCTGATTGCGGCCGTTGCGCTTGGCAACGTAAAGGTGTTTATCAGCCGCTGACACCAGCCGGTTGATTACCCCCGGCCATTCACGTTCGTTAACCGCACCGCCGCGCGCCAGGCCGAGGCTGACCGTCACGGTCACGGTGTTGCCCTGAATCCAGAACTTCTCTTTCACCATTGCCTGACGAATCACTTCAGCCAGCTGAAACAGCTGGCTGTGGGTGTAATCAAACACCACCACCACGAATTCTTCGCCGCCAAAGCGGCACACCAGGCCACGACTGCCGACCACGTGCTGAATACGACGCGCAATCTCCTCAAGCACGCCATCGCCGGCATCATGGCCGAAATTGTCATTAATGGCTTTGAAGTAGTCGACATCCAGCATAATCACGCCGGCTTCACGCTGCAGGGAAAACGGCTGCTGGCGCAGGTTTTCATACAGGCCGGAGCGCGACAGTAGCTGGGTGAGGAAATCGTAATTGGCGCGCAATGCCAGCCGATGGTTAAGCTGGCGAATGGCGTCCATGCTCACCGCCACCAGCAGCGGGCTGAGCGCCACGGTGGCCACGCCGAGCCGTGCGGAAGTGAGATGGCTGATGGGCAGCAGCGAATCATCGCCCTGAATATTCATCACGCCGTGCGAGACCAGCACAATCTCGGTGATGCCGGTGAACAGAATCACCAGGCTGGTGATCGGAATCGGCAGAACAATGGCACACCAGATCAGCGCCGGTACCGGGAAGGTCAGACTGCCCGCGCCACCAATCAGCGCCCCCACCGTGAGCGACAGCGCCACGGCGAGCAGCGGCAGCAGCCTGGCCGGGTGTACCAGCGTCCGCAGCGGCACGCTGCGCAACGGACGCGTCAGCATCACCGGCAGCAGCATCAGCGAGGTGGAGAACTGCTCGCTGAACCAGTCGGCCCACGCCACCACAAAGCGCGCGTTGAAGTCGATATCCTGCGCCCACGCACCCCAGGTGGCGCAGGCTGCCGCGCCGAGCAGGCACGCCGGAAAGATGCGCATGGCGTTGAACACCTGGCTGTTTGCGGTTGGCGATTGCAGATGCTTAATCAGCATGCTCACTGACACCAGGATAAACAGGATATTGGCAAAATTAATCGTCACCGCTGGCAGTGCCCAGCCGGAAAAAACCGTATCGTTGAAAATCATGGCGGCAAAACACACCAGATAACTGGAGGTGGTGTGTAAAAACGGGTTGCGCACCATTAAACCGGCGATGAGGGCATTCACCGGCCAGAACAGGGAAAACTCTTCGGGAATACGCAGGTGGCTGCCAATAAAGCAGAAGAACAGCGTAATAAGACACAGCGAAAGAGCATTCTTTTTAACATTATTCTCTTCAAACAGCTTAACGCGCATACGTCTGAACCCTGTAACCTGAAATCGCTGCCATCCGTCGCTGGCATCAGCAATCATTTAACCTGAAAAATCCGTGCGATAATTCGCTAATTAACCCGGTATTCGTCGCCCTGCTCTGCGACTGAGCGGCGCTCACTCTGCCATGAAAGCCAGAGACGAGCTACCTGCCCCGCCGGCAGTAAGTGAAACAGGCAGGCGCTGTGAGCGGCAATTATGCCGTATAAATAAAAAAATCGGATATCCGGGATATCCGATTCTGGCGAAAAAAACTGCATGACTGCGCGCGGGAACGTTATTTCACCGCCACCGGCCACTGGCTCAGCCGGATACCGCGCTCACCGGCGCTATCCCCGAAATCCTGCAGCACCGCTTTCACGTCCGGATCCATATACTCGGCGTTATCGTGATCGACAATCACCACGCTATTTTCCGGGATCTCTGCCAGCAGCCCCTGCAATTTCGGGTTGTGCATAAAGGTCAGGTTTTGCTGAAAGCGCAGCACGTAATGGTCGTCATAGCGGGTAAGCTGCAGCGCGTTGCGATGGCTTTGGTAGATGCTGCACAGAATCTGCGTCGCGATACCGATACCAATCCCGGCCAGCATGCCAAACACAATGATACCGCCGATGGTGGCAAGAAACGGCACGTACTGCTGCGCGCCCATGCGAATCTGTTCGACGAACAGGCGCGGCGTTGCCAGCTTATAGCCGGTATACAGCAGCACCGCCGCCAGGCTGGCGAGCGGAATCGCGTTAAGCAGAGCGCTGAACCACAAGCCACAAATCAGCAGCAGCACGCCGTGCAGCAGAATCGACAGTTTGGTTTGGGCACCAACGCTGACGTTGACCGAACTGCGCACAATCACCGCGGTAATGGGCATCGCACCGAGCAAGCCGGCGGTCAGGTTACCGATGCCCTGCGCGAACATCTCTTTATTCGGTGACGGCGCCGGGTGCTGCGGACGCAGTTTTTTCAGCGCCTCCTGGCTGAGCAGGGTTTCAAGGCTGGCCACAAGCGCCAGCGTAATCGCTACCACCCACACCGACGGATTCTGCCACGCCAGCCAGTCAGGGGTTTCCAGCTCCGCCACCAGCGCCGACATACTGTCAAACGCCGGCAGTACGATACGCGGCAGGCCTTCGCCGAGGCTGGGAAACAGGCGATCGCCCAACACCGTGGCGAGGCAGCCAAACAGCACCGCCACCAGCGGGCCGGGGATCCAGCTCAGCGCTTTAACCGCTTTGATCGCGGGCGTGGTCCACAGCCACAGAATCAGCAGCCCGCTACCGGCCACCAGCATTGCGCTGAGCGAAAACGAAAACTCCCCGCTGACCAGCGACTGCAGACCGGCATCGCTTGCTGCGCCCAGCGCCACCGGAATCTGCTGCATAATCAACAGCAGGCCAATGGCCGCCAGCATCCCTTTGATGACGCTACCTGGCACCAGCGAGATAAAACGACCGGCGCGCAGCAGGCCGAGCATGCACTGCAGCACGCCAGCCAGAATCAGCGCGGTGAGAAAAGCGGAAAAGCTGCCCAGCGTATGGATTGAGGCCACAACAATGGTCACCAGCCCCGCCGCCGGGCCGCTCACGGCAAAGCGCGAGGGACTGAGCGCGGTAACCAGCAGACCGCCGATCACCCCGGTGAGCAGACCGGCAAAGGGCGGCAGACCGCTGGCCTGCGCGATGCCCAGACACAGTGGCAGCGCCACCAGAAACACCACCAGACCAGCAGGAATATCCTGACGAAGCGTTTGCAGATTCATGATGAGGGTTCCTCTGACGATTGCTGTATTAACTCTTTCAGATGGCCGGACTGCAGGTCATATACGCAGCCAAATACATCCAGCTGCTGTCCGGCCTGCCAGGCCTGTTGCACCGGCTCGCAGCGCACCAGCTGGCTAAACTGGGCGATAACATTGGCTTCAACCAGCCGGTTAAGCTTGCTGCTCTCCTCTTCCTGCGCGGGACTGGCGTGATACGCCACTAATCCCTGCTGCAACGCGCGGCGCAGCGCGGCAATGCGCCGGGCAAGCGCCGAATCCTCCTGCGCTAACGGGCTGGCAGGCAGACCCAGCGCCGCCTGCACGCCGCCGCAGCCGTAGTGACCGCACAGCACAATGCGCTCGACGCCGAGATAAAAAATCGCGTACTGCAGCACGCTGAGAAAGTTGTCATCATCGGGTAGTACCATATTGGCGATATTGCGGTGCACGAATAGCTCGCCCGGATGCGAGCCGGTCAGCACTTCTGCCGGTACGCGACTGTCGGAACAGCCAATCCATAAGGAGTGGGGTTTCTGCTGATGCAGATATTGTTCAAAGTAATCTGGATTACGCTCGCGGCGCTGGAGTGCCCAACTGCGATTTTTCGCTAATAAGGGTTTAAGGGTCGTCACAATTATCTTC
>NZ_JASEWO010000340.1:0-1526 GCF_030024295.1 Pantoea sp. Pa-EAmG | reverse complement strand
TTAATCGGACTAACCTTAATTGTGCGGGATATTGAATAGTTATTATCGATTGGAATTTTCCGCTTTCTGTCTTAGGCGCGGAATAAAAAAAAGCGCCCCGAAAGGCGCTCTTTTAAATAAACATCACCGGCTCGATCAGAGTACGTGCACCGACGCGGTGTTGGTGGTTCCGCTCGGTACCAGCGCACCCGAAACCATCACCACGACATCGCCTTTCTGCGCGTAGCCGCTCTGCAGCGCCATCTCTTTGCCGATGCGGTAGAAATCATCGGTCGAGGCGATTTCGCTCACCAGACGCGTTTCAATCCCTTTGCTGAGGATCAGCTGACGCGCAGTGGTCTGGTTAGTGGTCAGGGCCAGAATGGTGGCATCCGGGAAGTATTTACGCACGGATTTAGCTGACTTACCGCCTTCGGTCGCCACCACAATCACCGGCGCTTCCAGTTTCTCAGCGGTCTCAACGGCGCCACGGCACACTGCTTCAGTGATACGCAGCTTGCGCGAATCCTGCAGGGAATCAATGCGCGATTTCATCACGCGATCGGTACGCTCGCAGATGGTCGCCATGATGGTGACCGACTCCAGCGGGTATTTACCCTTGGCGCTCTCACCGGACAGCATCACCGCGTCGGTGCCGTCGAGGATGGCGTTGGCCACGTCGCCGGCTTCAGCACGGGTAGGGCGCGGGTTCTTGATCATGGAATCCAGCATCTGCGTCGCGGTGATTACCACTTTGCGCGCTTTATTACACTTCTTGATCATCATCTTCTGCGCGAAGATCACTTCTTCAACCGGGATTTCCACACCGAGGTCACCACGCGCGACCATGATGCCGTCAGAGGCTTCCAGGATCTCGTCGAAGTTGTTCAGGCCTTCCTGGTTTTCGATCTTGGAGATGATCTGAATGTGCTCACCGCCGTGGGCTTTCAGGTGCTCACGGATTTCCAGCACGTCAGAACGTTTACGGATGAAGGAAGCCGCAACGAAATCCACGCCTTGCTCGCAGCCGAAGATCAGATCACGCTTGTCTTTTTCCGCCAGCGCCGGCAGCTGAATGGACACGCCCGGCAGGTTGACGCCTTTGTTTTCGCCAAGGTCGCCATTGTTCAGCACTTTACACACCACGGTGTTTTCCGTGACTTCGGTGACTTCCATGCCGATCAGACCATCGTCGACCAGCACGGTGTTACCAATTTTCAGGTCTTCGGTGAAACCGGCGTAAGTAACGGCAACGCGCTCGCTGTTACCAATCACTGACTGATCGGTGGTGAAGGTGAAGGTCTGGCCAGCTTTCAGGGACACATCGTTGCCACCGTCCAGTTTCATGGTACGGATTTCCGGGCCTTTGGTGTCCAGCAGAATCGCGGCCTGGCGACCGGTTTTTTCCATGACGGCACGCATGTTGGTGATGCGCTGACCATGTTCGGCATAATCCCCGTGAGAGAAGTTCAGGCGCATGACGTTCATGCCCGCTTCCAGCAGTTGAGTCAGCATCTCTTCAGATTCGGTTTTCGGACCGATAGTAC
>NZ_JASEWO010000127.1:0-13829 GCF_030024295.1 Pantoea sp. Pa-EAmG | reverse complement strand
TGCTGGCGCAGGCCAACCAGGTGCCACAGACCATGCTGTCTCTGCTGCGTTAATCCTTTCTTACGCAGATCAGGCCCCCAACTGGGGGCCTTTTTTATGGGCGGGATTAACCGCTTTTTTACTGGATAATGGCGCGATTGTTTCCGGGCGCGCCGCGTATTCTGAGCTGAAAGAGACGTCACACAGACGTGAGTTATCGCCGAGGCTGAGGATACAACCGACAATGAACGCGAACGCACTGGTAAGCATAATCATCCCTGCTTATAAAGCCACCTGGTTTGAACTGGCGCTGAAAAGTGCATTAGCACAGGATTACCCTCATTGTGAAATCATCATTGGCGATGATTGTCCTGATGCAAAAATCGAGGATATTGTCAGTGCGTATCAGGTAAACAGTAAATTTCCCATCTATTACCAGCATCATCATCCCGCATTAGGCGAAATCGCTAACCTCAGTCAGGCAATACGTCGCGCCAAAGGCGAATACGTAAAATTCCTTTATGATGATGATGTGCTTCTGCCGCAGGCCGTCTCGCAATTAGTCGCGGCGCTGTCGCAGGTGCCGCAAGCGGTGATGGCGACAGCCAGACGTAATCGCATTGATTCCGTCGGTAAGCTGATGGCAGACGAGATTTACAGCGTATCGCCGGTATTAGAAGACACGATTTTTCATGGTCAGGATATGGCCCGCTGGCAGGCTGATTTCCTGAACAACTTTATCGGTGAACCCAGTGCCGTTTTAGTGCGCAGCGCGGCGCTGCGCAAGCTGGTGGCGGAGCCGCGCGAGCTGCATGCGTTGATCGATGAAGGGTTGCCGTTCATTGCCGATCTGGTGATTTACCTGCGCTTGTTACGTCATGGTCATCTGGTCTATTTACCGCAGGTGCTGGCGCAGATTCGTATCTCGCGTGAGCAAACCAGTCAGGAAGCGCGCCTCGATGGCAATATAGCCAGTCAGTCTCA
The DNA here is from genome assembly GCF_030024295.1 of Pantoea sp. Pa-EAmG. NCBI lineage: Bacteria > Pseudomonadati > Pseudomonadota > Gammaproteobacteria > Enterobacterales > Erwiniaceae > Pantoea > Pantoea sp. Pa-EAmG. The sequence goes on along the minus strand of NZ_JASEWO010000127.1, from coordinate 12,866 downwards.
CCAGCGCTTTCCGGAAGAGATCAAAAAACTGGGCTGGTATGATGAGCAACTGCCGCAGGGCTGGATTCGTCACGCCACGCTGCGCAGCCAGCAGGACTTCCAGCCGTTTGACCTGACAACGGCGCTGCAGAATGCGCGGGTAGAGAGCCATTTTGCCGAGTGGTTCCGCCAACGCACGCTGCGGCCCATCGAACAACAGCTGATTGCACAGCATCTTGCCAGTCAGCCGGTCGCACGTATTGCCGTGGTGATTGATGTGCGCGATGCGACTGAGACCGAGTGGCTGCTGACACAGGCCAGTCTGGATGTCGCCGTGGCCGGTCTGAGCCTGCAACCGGTGGTGCTGGCGGCACCGTATCAATCGTTTATTCCTGCCTCTGTGCAGCGTATTGATGTGCGCGACAATCAGGTAGTCGCTGCGCTCAACACGCTGACCAAAGAGGGACATTTCGACTGGCTGATAGTATTACGGGCCGGCAGTCAACTGTATACCTCAGGTTTGCAGGCGCTGGGAACGGTGCTGCCGGAGGTCGGTCATTGCCAGTTGATTTATGCCGATGAGGTGTATCCGGTCAATGGCCGTCCGGTTGGCGCATCCTTCCGCCCTGACTTTAACCTTGACCTGCTACTCAGTACTCCATCGAGAATGGCCTGCCACTGGCTGTTCCGCCGCGAATTTTTGCAACAGACAGGCGGGTTTGCCACGCACTGGCCGGGCTGTTTTGAACTGGACGTGATTCTGCGCACCATCGAAAGCCAGCCTTTTAATGTGATTGGGCATCTGGCTGAGCCGTTAGTGCAAACCGTCTCATTACGACAGCCGGTGGATGAAGAGCGCGCCCTCATCCGCACCCACCTGCAGCACCGCGGCTACGCACAGGCCGATGTCAGCCTGAGCCCACATAATGTTTATCAGCTGCATTATGGTCACCCGCAGTCGGCCCCGGTTTCCATCATCGTTCTGGTGAGTAATCACCTCCCGAACCTGGTGAGTTGCGTCACCTCGCTGATGGAAAAAACCGCCTCACAGAATTATGAATTGCTCCTGGTTTCTGCTCAGGGCGGAAGTGCCGCCCAGGACGAATGGCTGCGCGGTATCGCTGAGATCGACCCGGCACGCATTCGCACATTGCAGATTGAGGGCGGTTTTCATCGCGCCAGAATGGTCAATGCCGCCGCCGCTGTGGCCAGAGGCGATTACCTGCTGCTGCTGAGTAGCGATTTGGCCATGCTTGATAACAGCTGGCTGGAAAACCTGCTTAACCATGCACAACGTCCGGAAGTCGCTATTGTTGGCGCCCGGCAAATCTACGCAAATGGTCAGGTACGCCACGCCGGTTATGTGCTGGGGATTAACGGCCTGGTAGGTGAGCCGTTCTATGGTGAGAGCCATGAAACCGCGGGACACATGGCGCGTTTGCAAGCCGACCAGAACTACAGCGCGGTGTCAGGCGATCTGATGATGGTGCGTACCGAGGTGTTTCGCGCCGTTGAGGGTCTGGATGAGACGCTGCAGCATTTCGACGATGTCGACTTCTGTCTGCGCGTGCGCGAAGCCGGGTTGATGACGGTCTGGACACCGTACGTGCGTATGCTGCGGCAGGTTAATCCTGAACTGACGGTCGACACGCAGAGTCGAAGCCAGGAGGAAGATCGTCAGCTGCAGAAATGGCAGGCCATCGTGACCCAGGATCCGGCGTATAACCCCAACCTGACGCTCAATAACATCAACTTTAGCGTGTCCTCCGACAGCGAACTGACATGGCGTCCGCTTTCGTGGCGGCCATTGCCGGTGGTTATGCCTTTCATGGCTGATTTTGCCGGTTGTGGTTACTATCGCATCATCAAGCCCTATGAGGCGATGCGTGATGCCGGCCTGGTGGATGGCAAACTCTCCTCCACGCTGATTAATGTTGCCGAGCTCAATCGCTTCGCGCCCGATAGCCTGATTTTCCAGCGCCGGATTGACGCGGAGTTTCATGAATGGCTGGAGAAAGTCAGTAAGCATACGCAGGCGTTTAAAATTTACGAGCTCGACGACTACCTGCCGAATATTCCGCTCAAAAACCATCATCGCTCACAGTTTGGCAACGATGTTAAAAAACTGATGCGGCGCAGCCTGAGTTATATGGATCGCTTTGTCGTATCCACCGAACCCTTAGCCGAAGCGTTCGCGGATATGCACCACGATATTGTGGTGTGTAAAAACCGTCTTTCGCATGACTGGTGGGGCAAGCTGCAGTCGCTGCGCAATCAGGGGAAAAAACCACGCGTTGGCTGGGCCGGGGGCTCCAGTCATACCGGCGATCTGGAAATGATTGTCGATGTGGTGCGCCATTTTGCTAATGACGTGGAATGGGTGTTTTTTGGCATGTGCCCGCCAAAGCTGCGGCCTTTTATTCATGAATATCACCACGGCGTAGAAATTGAGCGTTATCCGGCCAAACTGGCTTCGCTTAATCTCGACCTCGCGTTAGCGCCTGTCGAAGATAACTTTTTCAACACCTGTAAAAGTAATCTGCGCCTGATGGAATATGGTGCCTGCGGCATTCCGGTGATTTGCAGTGATGTGGCGTGTTATCGCGGTGATTTAACCGTTACGCGCGTGAAGAACCGCCACAAAGACTGGGTGGACGCCATCAATATGCATCTGCTGGACCCCGCGGCGAGTGCCCAAATGGGCGCCAGGCTGCAACAGGAAATTCGCCAGGACTGGATGCTGGAAGGCGAGAACCTGCAAAGCTGGTCACAAGCCTGGACGCTGAAGCGTTAATTTTTGACCTGCTGCACTGCAGCAGGTCAATGCAGTTTCAATCTGGATAACACCACACTCTGCGGTCATTCACCGCCTCATCGCTGGCTGAGGCGGAAACCTGTTCTGCAGGGAATGACCCGGCTGATAACTTTCAAGGGTGGGTTGGTGTGAAAAGGCACTCTGCTGAGGTGAAAGATTATGAATAATAAACCTGTGTATGTAACCAGCCCGCTTATGCCACCGCTGGAAGAGTTCATGCCTTACCTTGAACAGATCTGGCAGAATAAAGTTCTGACCAACGGCGGGCCCTTCCATCAGCAACTTGAACAGGAGCTGGCACGCTATTTAGGTGTTGAGCATCTCTGCTTATTTACCAATGGCACGCTGGCGTTGCTGACGGCGCTGCAGGCGCTGCGTATTACCGGTGAAGTCATCACCACACCTTATTCTTTTGTCGCCACCTCGCATTCTCTGTTGTGGAATGGGTTAACCCCGGTGTTTGTCGATATCGACCCGGTAAGCTGTAATATCGATGCCTCCAAAATAGAGCAGGCCATTACACCGAGAACCACAGCCATTATGCCGGTCCACTGCTACGGCAATCCGTGCGACGTGGAGAATATTCAGCGCATCGCTGACCTGTACGGGCTGAAAGTCATTTACGATGCTGCTCACGCCTTTGGCGTCCGTAAAAACGGCAACAGCATATTGAATTATGGTGACTTGTCGATTTTAAGTTTTCACGCAACGAAGGTTTTCAATACCATTGAAGGTGGCGCAATTATTTGCCCGGATGCTAAAACCAAAAAGCGCATCGATTACCTGAAGAATTTTGGTTTTGCAGATGAAACCACCATTGTGGCGACCGGCATTAACGGCAAGATGAACGAGGTGCAATCGGCCTTTGGCCTGCTGCAGTTAAAGCACATCGACCAGGCATTAGCGGAGCGGGCGCGTATTCAGGCACACTATTATGATTTGCTCGCGGAAATCGATGGCATTACGCTGCCGCATATTCCGGCTGATGTTGAATGGAACTACTCTTATCTGCCGGTGATGGTAACGGAAGATTTTCCGCTGAGTCGTGATGAGCTTTATGCTCATCTGCGTGAGCACAACATTATTGCCCGTCGTTATTTCTATCCGCTGATCACCAGTTTCCCGATGTATCGTGGATTACCTAGCGCTGATGAAGCGGCCTTACCGATTGCACAACAAATGTCTCAGCGCGTGTTATGTTTGCCGGTCTATCCTGGCTTAGCATTGGCCGAAGTTGACAATATTGTGCAAATCATTCACCGCCTGGCTGAGCAAAAGCTAACAAGCCGCGCGTTACCTCTGGTGGGATAATAACAAGGCGTCTGAGACGCCTTGTTTTATATTTATTGCAGGGCGGTGATATCAGGAACGGGCTGAACGGTGGCTGAATCACCGGCTAAGCAGGCGGATTGCACGCGATTTTGCCAGTCCGATGCCTCAACCCCCAGCGCCGCTATCCGCGCGGTATTCATTACGCTGTTGACCGGCCTTGCGGCAGCCATCGGATATTGCGCGCTGCCAATCCCTTTCACCAGCACATCCCGCTGCGCGGCCACAAAAATCGCCTGGGCGAATTCGCACCAGCTGACCGCCACATCGCCACAGTAGTGATAAACGCCGGCGGTTTCCGCGCGGGATGCCAGGGTGATAATCGCCTGTGCCAGATCGCCGGCATAGGTCGGGCAGCCGGACTGATCGTTCACCACGCTGATTTCGCTGCGGGTTTCTGCCAGCCGCAGCATGGTTTTGACAAAGTTTGCACCGTACTCACTGAACACCCATGAGGTGCGAATCACTACGGCGTCCGGCAGCACGGAGAATACACGTTTCTCACCCTCCCATTTGCTCAGTCCGTAGAAATTAATCGGGCAGGGCAGATCGCTTTCGGTATAAGGCGTTTTTTTACTGCCATCAAACACATAATCGGTGGAGAGATGAATCAAGCGGGTGCCCTGCTGGTGAGCGGCGATGGCGAGATTTTCCGGGCCGATGGCGTTGACCTTCATGGCGCGGATACGGTCGGTTTCTGCCTTATCGACCGCGGTATACGCGGCGGCATTGATGATCACATCGGGACGGAATTTCTTCACCACCCGTTCCACCGCCGGGTGGTCGGTAATATCTAACTCGGCAGAGCCACAGGCCAGCAGCACCCACTCTGCCGGCACCCGATCCAGTAAACAACGGCCAAGCTGGCCATAAGCACCGGTTAACAAAACGCGCATTGCACTAACTCCTGCAGGGAGAGTCCTTGTTGATCTTTTACCGATAGCAGAGGCGTCGCTACCGGCCATTGCACCGCAATTTCAGCGTCATTCCACATCAGGCAGGCTTCATCCTGTGGGTTGTAGTAATCAGTACATTTGTATTCGAAGTCAGCGACCTCGGAGAGCACCACAAAACCATGTGCCAGACCCGGTGGGATCCACAGCTGGGTTTTGTTCTCTTCAGACAGCTCCAGCCCGGTCCATTGGCCAAAGGTGGGCGAATCCGCACGGATATCGACGGCAACGTCAAACACCGCGCCGCGTACCACGCGCACCAGTTTGCCTTGCGGCTGGGTTTTCTGAAAATGCAGCCCGCGCAGCACGTTACGCGCCGAACGGGAGTAGTTGTCCTGCACAAAATCCAGGTCGATATCCAGCAGTTGCTGATAACGCCGCTTCTCAAAGGTTTCGAGGAAGAAGCCGCGGGCATCGCCAAACACTTTAGGCTGGATAATTTTTACATCAGCAATTTTCGTGGTGATGACCTCCATCTCACTCCTCCACTAGCATCTTCAGATAGTGACCATACTGCGTTTTGCCGAGATAGGCGGCGCGCTTTAGCAGCGATTCGCTGCCGATCCAGCGCTTGCGCCAGGCGATCTCTTCCAGACAGGCAATTTTGAAGCCCTGGCGCTTTTCAATGGTATGAATGAAGTGTGACGCTTCGAGTAAGCTCTCGTGGGTACCGGTGTCGAGCCAGGCAAAGCCACGTCCCAGCACTTCGACGTTAAGCAACCCATCGTCGAGATACATCTGATTGAGGGTGGTAATTTCCAGTTCGCCGCGGTGAGAAGGGCGAACTTCCCGCGCCATGGCGCAGACGTTTTTATCGTAAAAATAGAGGCCGGTGACGGCATAGTTCGATTTTGGCTGTAGCGGTTTTTCTTCAATGGACAGCGCGCGGAACTGCTTATCAAATTCCACCACGCCGAAGCGCTCAGGGTCCATCACCTGGTAGCCAAATACCGTAGCACCCTGCGGTCGCGCGACCACATCTTCGAGCTTTTTACCAAAGCTTTGACCAAAGAAAATGTTATCGCCCAGCACTAATGCGCAGCGCTCACCGGCAATAAAAGACTCACCGATGATAAACGCCTGGGCCAGGCCATCGGGTGATGGCTGCACCGCAAACTGCAGATTGACGCCGAAATGGCTGCCGTCGCCCAGCAAACGCTGGAATCCCGCCAGATCTTCAGCGGTAGTAATCACCAGGATGTCACGAATGCCTGCCAGCATCAGCACCGAAAGTGGATAGTAAATCATCGGTTTGTCATAAACCGGTAACAGCTGCTTCGATACGCCGCAGGTTACAGGATGCAGGCGGGAACCTGTCCCGCCCGCCAGCACTATACCTTTCATCATTGCCTTCCTTATTACGCGTCTCTGCTCTCCACAGAGTCATGCTGTGAGCATACGAGCGCACAGGAATAATTGATGGCGCGAATAACCGATAAAAAAGCGGGCATTGCCGGGGATAAGCGGAAGGAGAGAAAAGCAGCGCGTGGGCATTCCTGCTGAGCTAAATCAAATTGGGCTCTTACGCGGCAGACGATTTCCCCTTGCGCATCATAACCTCAAAAAAGTAACCATCCTGTTACAGCCTGCGTCAGAACTGCCGATAACCCTCTTCAGAATCATTCCAATTTTTACGCTCTATTTTTTCTGTTTCTGGGGTGTCTATGCGCTTCAATTATGACTTGTTACCGGGTGAGCAACTGACCTTCGATGAGATCGCGCTGCGCTATGCGCAGCAGCATCCTGATGAGAAGGAGCTCACCGCCCGCGGGTTGCTCAGCCCGTCAACCAGCTACCGCAACCTGGTGATCCGCGCGCTGTTTGCGCAGGAGGAGCTGAACAGTCCGCTGGAGGATCTGCTGTTTGTTTCCGACGATAACGAGCGCAAAAACTACCTGCGCCGATTCGAGCATTACCTTAAAAATCAGCAGGCGTTTCTCTATTTTCGCCGCAACGACGAAGCGCGTAAAAGCGGACGCTGGAAAGTGATCGGCGAAACCCGGGTGTACGCGATGCTCGATCCCCGCTCGGCGGAGGCGCAAAACCTGCTCAACAGCCGCGGCTTTAAGCTGGTGCTGATGCGCCAGACCGAAGAGGAAGAGTACTGGCAGCTGTTTGATCCGCAGGCGCACCCGTGTTTCCCGCTGTCGCGCAAGATCCAGTTTTTAGTGGTGCTCAGCACACCACAGCAGAAAATGCCCAGCGCGGTAATGCCGGGTACTGAAGTGGGGCGGCGCGTCAAGGCGAAAGTGTTCCAGCGCGCCAGCCAGGCGGAGTTCAGCGCGGCGGTGAAGGCGCGCTATGGTGCCTGCATTATTACCGGCACGCGCTTAACCGAGCGCCACAGCTGGCCGTGGGTGGAAGCCTGCCATATCGACACCCAGGAGAATGAAGAGGGCTTTCTGGCGGATAACAGCGTCGACAACGGCCTGTTCCTGCGCAGCGACCTGCAGCGGCTGTTTATCAATAAAATGATTAGCATTGACGCAGAAACCGGTCAGGTGCTGTTTAATTCCGCGCTGGAATGCGACGAGTCCATTAGCCCTTTTTATCAGGCGCTTGAGGGCAAAACCTGTGCGCTGTGGGACGCCGTCCCGCCTGGCACAAGGCAGCGGCTGCGTAATCTGCGCTGAACCTGCGCACAATGGCGGTGCGATCCACCGCCATCCATAACAAATTTGAAATAACCTCGCTTTTGCCTGCCTATTCTGCCAATCGAAACCGCTACAGAATTGGATAATCATGCCGATAACTTTATTAACGCAGGGTAGTCAACGTGAACGATCTCTATACCGCCGATGGCGTGATGGATAAACATTCGCTCTGGCAGCGCTACGTTCCTCTGGTGCGGCATGAAGCGTTGCGCTTGCAGGTACGTCTGCCAGCCAGCGTTGAGCTTGACGATCTGCTGCAGGCTGGTGGCATTGGTTTATTGAATGCCGTGGAGCGCTACGACGCGCTACAAGGCACCGCCTTTACCACCTATGCCGTGCAGCGTATCCGGGGCGCAATGCTGGATGAACTGCGCAGCCGCGACTGGGCACCTCGCAGCGTGCGTCGTAATGCGCGCGAAGTGGCCGGTGCGATGCATCAGGTAGAACAAGCGTTGGGGCGCTCGGCTACTGAGCAGGAAGTGGCTGAACAGTTGAATGTTTCGCTGGAAGAGTATCGGCAGATTCTGCTCGATACCAATAACAGCCAACTCTTCTCCTACGACGAGTATCGGGAAGAACACGGTGACAGTGCGGAGCTGGTGACGGAAGGGCATGAAGAAGCCAACCCGCTTCATCAGTTAATGGAAGGAAACTTGCGTGACCGCGTAATTGAAGCGATCGAGGCATTGCCCGAGCGTGAAAAATTAGTGCTCACACTGTACTACCAGGAAGAACTGAACCTGAAAGAGATTGGCGCAGTGCTGGAAGTGGGGGAATCCCGCGTCAGTCAACTGCACAGTCAGGCGATTAAACGCCTGCGTGCCCGGTTAGCGGGGGCGCGCTGACAGACTCAGTACCTGGCATCGAAAAAATAAAAATACCGGGGACTCAGCAATGGGAGCCAAAGCCAAAGCCAGACCTTTAAGTCGTTATCTTAAAGACTACAAACACAGCCAAAGCAATTGTTCACATTGTGGCAAGGTTTTAGACCGCATGGCATTAGTATTCCGCGGCCAGATCATCAATAAAGAGGCCATCGCACGCATGGACCAGATGATTGACGATCAGGTATGGATGAAACTCCAGCCGGAACTGACGGCGCTGTGCCGTTTCTGCAGCGATATTTTTTGTAATACCCATCCGAATTACTTCGATATCATGGCGTTCAAACAATATCTGTTTGAGCAGACCGAGATGAGTCACAGTACCATTCGTGAATATGTGGTGCGTCTGCGTCGTCTTGATGACATGCTGAAAGCGAAAAATTTCCCGGCAGAAAGGTTACGGGGCAACAGCTGGCATGAGTGTCTGCAAAACGATCTGCCCGATGCGGGCAACAATAACTACCGTATTGCACTGCGCAAATATGACCAGTTCTTAGGCTGGCAGCGCGGCTAAGGGTGATTCAGCCCCGGTTACTGGTGAGCATGCCAGCAACCGGGGCGCGTCGCGATCAATTCCGGATGCGACTTTTCTCATCTTCTGCAACACTGTAGGGATAACTGCACATTGCCCGAATGGAGGCTGCATTGTCCTTACATCTTCTGCACCAGTTTCCCCGTCTTGAACTGCTTGGCGCACCGACGCCGTTAGAGCATTTGCCACGCCTGTCTGATTACCTCGGACGCGATATCTTTATTAAACGTGATGACGTCACGCCGGTGGCGCTGGGCGGTAACAAGCTGCGTAAACTGGAGTTTCTCGCGGCCGATGCGTTGCGGGAAGGTGCCGATGTGCTGCTGACCGCCGGTGCGATCCAGTCCAACCACGTGCGCCAGACGGCAGCCGTGGCGGCGCGTCTGGGCCTGAAATGCGTGGCGCTGCTGGAGAACCCGATTGGCACCGACGCCGCCAACTACCTGAGCAACGGCAACCGCCTGCTGCTGGACCTGATGGATGTCGAGGTCGTGATGGTTGATGCGCTGCACAATCCACCGCAGCAGCTGGCAGAGCAGGCGGAACGGCTGGAAGCGCAGGGCTTCCGGCCTTACATTGTGCCGGTGGGCGGCTCGAATGCGCTTGGCGCGCTCGGCTACGTCGAATGCGCGCAGGAGATCGCCCATCAAAGCGAAGGCGTGGTGGATTTCGCTGCGGTGGTGGTGGCGTCGGGCAGTGCCGGGACGCATGCCGGGCTGGCGGTCGGTCTGGAACAGCTATTACCGAACAGCGAGCTGGTGGGCGTGACGGTGTCGCGCAAGGTTGAGGCGCAGCTGCCGGTGGTGGAGCGCATTCGCAGCGCGCTGGCACAGCAGCTGGAGCTGGAAGCGCGTGCGCCGCTAACCCTGTGGGATGACTATTTTGCGCCGCGCTACGGCGAACCCAATGACGAAGGCATGGAAGCGGTGCGCCTGCTGGCGCGGCTGGAGGGCATTATGCTCGACCCGGTCTACACCGGCAAAGCGATGGCGGGTCTGATCGATGGCATCAGCCAGAACCGTTTCCGCCGGGAAGGGCCGCTGCTGTTTGTGCATACCGGCGGCGCACCGGCGTTATTTGCTTATCATCCTTCGGTATGAGACAGCAGCAAAAAAAGGTTTATAATCCAGCGGTTATTACAAAGAGCACATGCCGGAGCGGCACCCTTTATTGCGAGATAAAGCGCCGCGCCCAAAATGAGCGTTAATTAACCATAAGCACACAACACATCACAATAATGGGGTAAACATGGCTTTCTCTCCGATTCGTCGCCAGCTGGTGATGGGAATGATGGCGGTCGCACTGGTGGCGGGCGTGAACGTAAAAAGCTTTGCGGCAGAAGATTTGCTGGCGCAGGTCAAGAGCAAAGGTGAGCTGCGCGTTGGGCTGGAAGGCACCTATCCGCCGTTCAGCTTCCAGGATGAAAACGGCAAGCTGACCGGTTTTGAAGTCGAGTTTGCCCAGGAGCTGGCAAAACACCTCGGCGTGAAAGCGGATCTCAAACCGACCAAATGGGACGGTATGCTGGCCTCGCTGGATTCCAAACGTATCGATGTGGTGATCAACCAGGTGACCATCTCCGACGAGCGCAAGAAGAAGTATGACTTCTCCACGCCGTACACTATCTCCGGCGTGCAGGCGCTGACGCTGAAGAAAAATGCGGGCTCCATCACCAAACCGGAAGATCTGTCCGGCAAGAAAGTCGGCGTGGGTCTCGGTTCTAACTATGAGCAGTGGCTGCGCGACAACGTCAAAGGCGTCGATATCCGTACCTATGACGATGACCCGACCAAATATCAGGATCTGCGTTCAGGCCGCGTTGATGCCATTCTGGTTGACCGCTTAGCCGCGCTGGATCTGGTGAAGAAAACCGGCAATACCATGGCGGTGGCTGGCCCGGCGTTCTCCCGTCTGGAAGCGGGCGTGGCGCTGCGCAAAGGCAATGAATCGCTGCTGAAAGCGATTGATGGTGCCATTGCCGACATGCAGAAAGATGGCTCGCTGAGCAAGCTGTCTAAGAAGTGGTTCGGCGCGGACGTCACGAAATAATGCAGGAAAGTTTACAGCTGGTGCTGGATTCAGCACCTTTTCTGCTGAAAGGCGCGCTGTTCACGCTGCAGCTGAGTATCGGCGGAATGTTCTTCGGCCTGATACTCGGCTTCGTGCTGGCGCTGATGCGCCTGTCACGCTTCTGGCCGGTTAACTGGCTGGCGCGTTTTTATGTGTCGATCTTTCGCGGCACGCCGCTGATTGCCCAGCTGTTTATGATCTACTACGGTCTGCCGCAGTTTGGCATTGAGCTCGACCCGATTCCGTCAGCCATGATTGGTTTGTCACTCAACACCGCGGCCTATGCCTCGGAATCGCTGCGTGGCGCGATTGCGGCTATTGAGCGCGGTCAGTGGGAAGCGGCCGCCAGTATCGGCATGACGCCGTGGCAGACGCTGCGTCGCGTTATTCTGCCGCAGGCGGCGCGCACCGCACTGCCACCGCTCGGTAACAGCTTTATCAGCCTGGTGAAAGATACCTCGCTGGCGGCCACCATTCAGGTGCCGGAGCTGTTCCGGCAGGCGCAGCTGATCACCTCGCGCACGCTGGAAGTGTTCACCATGTATCTGGCGGCCTCGCTGATTTACTGGGTGATGGCTACGGTGCTGTCGGCGCTGCAAAACCGGCTGGAAGCGCACGTCAATCGTCAGGATCGGGAGGCAAGATGAGTGCAATTGAAGTCCGTCAGCTGGTGAAACAGTTTCACGGTCAGACGGTGCTGCACGGTATCGATCTCGATGTCGCGCCCGGCGAAGTGGTGGCGATCATCGGTCCGAGCGGCTCAGGCAAAACCACGCTGCTGCGCAGTATTAATCTGCTGGAAGTTCCGGAAAGCGGCCAGGTCAAAGTCGGTGACATCAGCATCGACGCCAGCCTCGGCCTGCACAAGCAGAAGGATAAAGTGCGGCAGCTGCGCCAGCAGGTCGGCTTTGTGTTCCAGAACTTCAATCTGTTCCCGCACCGTTCGGTGCTGGAGAACATCATTGAAGGGCCGGTGATCGTCAAAGGCGAAGCGAAGGCGGAAGCCATTGCGCGCGCACGCACGCTGCTGGAGAAGGTCGGTCTGCACGGTAAGGAAGAGAGTTTCCCGCGCCGGCTTTCCGGCGGTCAGCAGCAGCGCGTCGCAATTGCCCGGGCGCTGGCGATGCGTCCGCAGGTGATTCTGTTCGATGAGCCAACCTCGGCGCTGGATCCTGAACTGGTGGGCGAGGTGCTCAGCACCATCCGCGCGCTGGCGCAGGAGAAACGCACTATGGTGATCGTCACGCATGAGATGAGCTTCGCGCGCGACGTCGCCGATCGCGCCATCTTTATGGATCAGGGGCGTATCGTGGAGCAGGGCCCGGCTAAAGCGCTGTTCAGCAATCCGCAGCAGGCACGCACCCGGCAATTTCTCGACAAGTTTCTCAATCAATAATCTCTCCGGGCCGGTTCGCTGGCCCGAATTATTTTCCATCTAGCAAAATATTAAATACCGCGCTTACCTTTTTGACGCATTAATAAATTTATTTTCCGGCGATATAATTAATGCTGGTTTACTCCGCTGCGGAATGTTCTTAATTTCCGTGCGGCAATACGTGCGCGGCGCACCGTCAAATTACGCCATGAATGCTTAAATAACAGTCGTTCACGGGCGAAAATCCGGGCGGTCAATTTATCTCTGGTACTGTA
>NZ_JASEWO010000126.1:0-13974 GCF_030024295.1 Pantoea sp. Pa-EAmG | reverse complement strand
TTTATTCCATTTCATGAAGTGAATACGTGGGGTCGATTATGCAGGATCGGCCGGTTGAGCAAGTATAATCTTTATCTGAAAAACCGGCACTAACTCTCTGTCAACACATAAAAAATCGTCAAAAAGTCCATCTGCCAGTCAGCGATGAGGCGGGAAAAAAAAGCGGCTAAATGGCTGAAAAACAGTGGAAGGCAGAGTGCTGAGCGATGACCGGTGAGGCCAGTGATTGTTGAGCGTTCAGACCGGCGTTGCGGAAACATCATTGGGGCGAAGATGGAAGCGTAATTTTGAAAGGTCGCCATGAATGGCGCCCCTACTGGATCACAGCAGGTTTTTGCAGGGTGCGCATTTGATGCACACCGGCAGCTGCACGTCATTCACCGATCACATCTGATTTTGAAAGGTCGCCATGAATGGCCCCCTACAGGATCACGTCAGGTTTTTGTAGGGTGCGCATTTGATGCGCACCGGCAGCTACACGTCAGTCACCGATCACATTTGATGATGGCGGGCGGTCGCCGTTGCCAACGACCGCCCCTGTCATCACCGCTTACAGCCAGCCCTCAAACCACTCGGGCATCACGAACAGGTTGAAGTGATTCACCAGCAGCATCAGACCGACAAACACCACCGACACCGACACCCACTGGCGCGCATATGGCATAAAGCGGATGCCAATCACCGGTTTGATGAAGAACGGATGCGCGAAGGCGGAGATCAGTACCTGTGAAATCGACAGCGTCAGCGCCACGTAAATCACGTTCGGCCAGATCCACGTAGTGGCCAGCACCACTACCACCACCAGGCTGGCGACGATATTCCAGTAGAACTCGACGTTGGTGCGTCCGTTCGCCTGGGAGATCGCGCCGGTCAGGCCGCCCATCGGGCGCAGCATACCGAACAGCAGCATCAGCGGGATCAGGTGATACACCTGCTCGTGCGAAGCGCCATACAGCACACGCACAATCACCGGAGAGAGAATACCAATCGCCAGGTACATCGCGCTGCTGAACAGCATGATGACGAAAGTGCCTTTGAGGAACAGTTTTTTCAGCTGCTCGGGATCGTGCTGCTTCTCGGCGAAGCGCGGCAGCGCCAGGCGGTTAATCACCGGCGACACCAGCTTCAGCGGCTGCAGAATCAGCTCTTTCGCCAGTGAGTAAATCCCCAGCATCTCGGCACCCATCACTTTACCGACGATCAGCGCATCGGCCTGAGTACGCAGCTGGTTAATGGTCTGCGAACCCAGCTGATAGATACCGTAACGCACCGCGCTGACAAAGGTTTTGCCGTCGAACTCCCAGGTTGGCCGCCACGACTTCTCGCCAAAGTAGATCATGCAGAGAATGCGCGTGAAGGCGTTGATGAACAGCCCGAGAATCGCCGCCGCCACCGTCAGCGAGGTGAAATAGAGCATCGCCACCGTACACAGGAAGGCAAACAGCTTGGTGCCCATCTCAATCTTCGCCAGCGTCACCATGCGTTTGGTTTTGACATAGTGCGCCTGATACTGCGACAGGTGACCGAGCACGAGGAAGTTGAGGCTGGTGAGCATAATCAGCGCGGTCAGCTCCGGCAGATGGTAGAACCACGCCACCGGCCAGGCGATGGCCAGCATGATCAGACCGGTACAGAAGCTCAGCGAGACGTTAACCCAGTAAATGGTGCTCTGCTCACGACGTGTAATCTCCTGACGATGCACGATATAGCTGCTCATGCCCATGTCCTGCAGCACGGTAGCCACCGCCAGAATGGCGTTGATGATCGCCAGCAAACCCAGCTCGTGCGCTTCCAGCTTACGCGCCAGCACCGCCAGCTGCAGCACCTGCAGCAGCGCGGCAAAGCAGGTGCTGCCAAACAGCCACACCGCCTGTTTTTTTAATCCACTCACACCATGCGCTCCAGAATTTTCGCCAGCTCACCATAAGCGATGTGCTGATTGAACTCGGTTTCCACTTTATGGCGCGCTGCGGCCACCACCGGTGCAACGTCAACGTCGCCGCGCGACAGGCGCAGCAGCGTGTCCGCCAGCTCATCGGCATCATTTTCCGACACCAGCCAGCCGCTGACGTTATTCTGAATCAGCTCCGGGATGCCGCTGTGGTAGGTGGACACCACCGGCAGGCCGACCGCCATCGCTTCCATCAGCGCCACCGGAATGCCTTCCATATCGCCATCGGCGGCGGTTTTCGACGGCAGCAGGAAGATATCGGCCTCGCTCAGCGCCTGACGAATCTCCTCCTGCGGCTTGAAGCCCGGCATGGTCACCATATCTTCCAGGCCGGCACGCGCGATGTGCTCACGCATCATGCCGTCCTGCTCGCCGTTACCAATGATGGTGAACTGGAACTGACCGCCGTTATCGCGCAGGATTTCACTGGCTTTCACCGCCACGTCCAGCCCTTTTTTCTCGGTCAGGCGCGCCACCGAAACAATGCGCAGCGGTTTGTGGAACGCGTCGCGTGGCTGGAAGTTAAACTTCTCCGGCTCGATGCCCATACGCGTGACGTGAACTTTCTCGCGCGGACAGCCCATCTCAATCAGCTTGTTCTCCCACAGATGGCTGATCGGCAGCATCAGTTCGCTCTGTCTGAACAAGTTGATGTAATCCTGTTTGTGCTCTTCAAGAATGTGGCGACGCGAGATGTCCGCCCCGTGGAACACCGTCGCCTGCTTGCCCTTCAGTACCCCCAGCTCGCGCAGTTTATTCGCCAGCGCACCGGCATAGCCGAAGTGCACCAGGAACACATCGGCAGTAAAGGTCTGGCGGGCATTGGCGACAATGGCTGGCAGCAGCAGTTTTTTCGCCTGCGCACCGTAGCGGCCAACGTTAAGCGACTTCAGCAGCGCCGGTTTGGCGATTTTCGGCAGCATCAGCCCGATGCGCTGAGTCAGTTTGTCGAGGTTTGATACCTTCTCTTCCGGCAGCAGATAGTGGGTTTTCGCCGCCAGATTGTACTCATCGAACGCGGCATGACGGTTGATCATGTCGCCCGGAAACACCGAGATGATCTCGACGTCATAGCCGGCATCGATGAAATGCGTCACCTGATTGAGGACAAACGTCTCAGAGGCAACCGGAAAACGCATGGTGAAAAAGGTTAGCTTCATCACTTACCCCAGGACGTTGAGAATTTCTTCGGTGATGCGGTTGCCGATTTCACGCTCCTGCGCCACCGCGGTGTTCACTTTTTGCTTCACGTTGTCGTAGTCCGCCAGCACGGTCTGCACTTTGTCGATCAGCGAGCCGTCCATCAGGCTCTGCACGTCGGTGGCCATCTGCGGCAGACCCAGCTGGTTCATCACGCCGAGCGATTTGTGCTCGTAGTTGATGGCCACGGCTGGCGTGCCGAAGTTCATGGAGATGATTGCCGAGTGCAGGCGCGTGCCGATGGTGAGATGGCAGTGGCTGAGCAGGATGCCGAGTTCCAGGTCGTTGAACTCGTCCATGATCACATGGTAGTGCTCCGGCTGCTCGACGTGGTCGCGCAGCGTCAGCGCCACCATGCGGTCATCTTTGGCATAGCTGTCGATGCCGGTACAGGTGGAGAACGCCACCACCTGATAACCTTCGGCGATCATGGCGTTGATCACCCGGCCAAACGCGGCTTCGTACTCTTTCTGCGTGACGCCAAGACGTTTGTCGAACGGTGCCAGCTCACGCACAGTGATAGCGATGGTTTTGCGCGACTGAATGATGTTCTGCCAGTGCAGCAGGTTGTGGCTCGGATTTTCCACCTCACGCGCCTGCACCAGGAACGCGGTGTCCACGCCCTTCTTCACCCGGCTGGTGGTCACGCCATCCTGCTTCAGGCGATCGAGGCTGACCTCTTCGCGCAGCACCAGGCTGTCGACGCGGTCAAAAACAAAGTTTGCCAGCGCATTGACGCGCGGGTTTTCGAACGGGCCCACCGAGTGGCCGATCATGTGTAGCGGCTTCTTCGCCATCAGCGCGCACAGCGCGTGATCGAACTGGGTGACGCCGTACAGATCGACGAAGAACGAGCCGCCGACCTGAATGATGGCATCATATTTCGCCAGGCTGCGGGTGAACTCCGCCAGATGCGGCGGCACCGAGAAGGATTTATACACGCCACCTTTGCCGAGGTGTGCCATCATGATGTCCGGCATCAGACGGTTGGCGACTTTGCGCTTCAGGCTGCTGACCAGCCCTTTTGGCGCCTTACTGTTATGCAGAAACAGCGAATCCTGCTGGATGTGCTGCTGCAGTAAATATCCGGAGCTGGTTGGATAGCGGCTGATGACATCGATATCCAGATCCCCACGCGCGGCCTGCAATGAATCAATCAGTCCACGTAAAATCGCGCCATCCCCACGATTTCCACAGGTATGGTTACCCACCAATAAAATCTTCATAAAAACTCCAGATAAATTTTTGTAATTTTTTACAAGCCGCCAGTTCCATACTGGCTAAGTGAACTCTGTAAGAAAAAACTGCTAATGGGCCAGCGGCCCGAAATTAACGACTGCCTGTTGTGACGTAATTGATACCTGCGACAGGTGTTACATGCGCGATAAATCGCGCCGCTACAGACTGTGCAAAGGGTCAGTGCAGAAATCACCTCTGCACAAACCGTAGCGGCGCAATTTATTGCGCTTTGCCCGTCCTGGCTCGATGCCGTTGTGGCCTCCGCGATAAATTGCACCGTTACCTGCGTTAAATCCTCACGACTTCAGCGCAAAATACGGCAGCGCCACCTGCTCGCCGTTGATCACCACTGAAACAAACCCCTTCGGCTGGCGCGTATCCACCTCTTCGGGCTTCAGCGCGCGCGACGCCAGCAGCAAATCGCCCTGCTCGTTGCCGCCGATGCCGGCTTTACCGTTGTGCAGGCTAAACCGCTGCGGGGCCGGCTGGCTGCCGCTGGTCGGACTGCCCTGCGCCATGGTGGCGTCAACGCGCGCACAGCGGCCGGTGAGGAAACGGTCTTTGGCGGTGCTCTTAATCAGCACCACCGCCGTCGGCGTCCAGCCCGCCAGTTTGACGAACACTTTGCTATCGGTATCGCTGCGCGCATCGACGCGCACCTCCAGCACCGGCGAACTGCCTTCCGCGGACCAGCTGGCTTCCGCCTTGCTGGTTTTGCGCTGCAGATGAATCATCGCGCGACCGCCGGTCTGTTTACCGCCCATCACGTCGAGCAGTGGCTGTTTATCGCTGCCGTTGCTGAACTGCGACTGACCAAACAGCTCGATCTCCCAGCTGTCACCCACGGTGGGCGAGTAAAAATTCCCCAGCTCGAACCAGGTGGCCTGATTGGTGTTGTTGGTCAGACGGAAACGCGATGTGATGTAGTTGTATTTCAGGCTGCCGTCGATGGCCACGCCGTAAGACTCGACCCGCGTTGAGCCCATCTCCCAGATATTCAGCCAGCGCTCGCCTTCCAGCGAGTTATCGATCCAGCTGCCAGACTGCAGATTGGTCTGGCGCATGTTGAGGCGGGAATTGCGCGCGTTCAGCGGGTTTTTGCAATCTTCCAGGCTCAGCGCATCAATAATCCACTGGCCGTTCGAGATGTCGCCGGGGTGCTCACTGTGCTCAATCCAGCCGTTATGAATGATCGACTGGCTACAGCGCGGCAGGTTAAGTACCATGCCGCCGGTACAGCGCTGGGCGTTGAAGTTCGACAGCTCAATCGCCGTACTGTGGTCCCACGCACCCTGCTTCTGTCCGGACCAGCTGGTTTTGATCACGTCACCGGTACAGGTGTCGGCGTACCACTGGTCGATTTTGCAGTCCAGCGTATCCAGCAGGCTGATCGAGGTGCCGCCGACGCGGTTGAAGCGCAGGCAGGCACCGCGGAAGAACTGGCCGCCCGGACAGGTGTTGCGGAACAGCCCCTGTTTGTTTGGCCGCTTGTCGTTCTGACCGTTGAAGATTAGGTTGGAGATTTCGGTCCAGCGCGCATTCACCTGGAACAGGAATTCGGAACGACCGTCAGATACCAGCGTGGTCGCCGGGAAATAGCCGAAGTTAACCATCGCGCCGGAAATGCGGAAGAAGCGCTGCTGCTGATCGCCAAAGTCACAGCCGGTCACGAAGAAGGTGCCTGCCGGAAACTGCACGCAGATCTGCTGGTTAGCCTTGAGCGACCACTGATACATGGCTTTGATCGCCGGTGCCGTATCGGTTTTGCCGTCGGCGATGGCGCCGAAGTCAAACAGCGTCAGACGGTTGAAATCTTCCACCACGCGGCGCCAGTAGAACCCGTTACCGCTGAAAATCACGCCGCCATCATCTTCGCCTTCGCCATACACGCCGACGAACTCGCCGCCGCCCACTTCCAGCCCTTCGTGCCAGCTCTTCAGCTTGATTTTCGCTCCGGCAAACAGCGGTCGGGTTTTACGCAGCTCTTCCACCGACGGGATTTCGCCGATCAGCTGATAACCGTTCGGCTGCGCCAGGCGCTGGCTGAAGTTGCTGGCGTTCGGGCGCGACACGTCGCTGATGGAAAACAGCGTATTGCCCTGGTTATCTTCCACTACCATCGAGTGCGCGGGATTGGCAATTAACGCGGCATTATCGTGAATAAACTGGGCAAAGTTGCCTTTATTGAGCGCAATTGGCTGGCTCACCTGGGAAACCTTACCGCTGGCGTCGCGCAGATACACCGGAATCTGGTTGCCGGCCTGGCTGGCATCTTTGCCTGCTGCGCCAATCCACAGTTTGCCCTCAAAGTTCTGCCAGAACTGCGGTGGCATGGTATAGACGTTTTCCGGCGTCAGAATCGGCACATCGCCCGGCGGGACGCTGGAGGCATCAACCGCTTTCAGCGCCGGCTGACCACTTTTGGCGGCGTAACTGGAAAACGCGCTCACCGACAGCGCGGCAACAATGGAGGAGGCTGCAGTTTGCAAGACTTCTCTTCTTTTCATGCTAACAATCCCGTGGTCATGGGGCCGCATGGCGGCCGAAAAGGTATCCCCGAGGCACGATAAAAGTGGTTACACCAGCGCCAGCCAGCTCTGTTTGATCTGATTACCGTCAAACTTCAGCGCCGTCTCTTTGGTCTTTTCGCTCATGGCAAAGAACAGGCGATCGTCGCTGGCCAGCTGCTCCATGCGCGCCAGGAAAGTGGCTTTGTCGTTCATTGGCACCAGGAAGCCATCTTCGCCGTGATTGATGATCTCCTGCGGTCCGGTCGGACAGTCATAGGCCACCACCGGCAGCGACCAGGATTTGGCTTCCAGCAGTACCAGCGGCAGTCCTTCATAACGTGACGTCATCAGCGCCATGTCGCTGTCGCGGTAGTAATCATTGATATTGCTGACTTTGCCGACAAAGTTAACGCTGCCGGTGATGCCCAGCGCCGCAGCCTGATCGTGCAGCTGCTGGCGCAGTTCGCCGTCACCGGCGATCACCAGCTTCCACTCCGGGTGTTTTTTGCTGAAGTCGGCCCAGATATCCAGCAGCAGGTCAAAGCCCTTCTGGTTATCGAGGCGGCCTACCGCCAGCGCCTGACGGCTGCGCGTCTCGCGCTGCCAGGATTTGTACACCACCGGATTAGGAATTTGCTGGCTGGGGATATGCCAGCGGGTGAAGACCTGATGGTCTTTGTCAGTCAGCACGATCACCTGGTCGTAGTAGCGCAGCAGCAGCCACTTCAGCAGTTTGATCGGCTTGCTGAACGAGTTAATAGCGATGTGCTCGCAGGCGTAGGCTTTGAAGGTTTTTTTCTTCATTGCCATCAGGTTCCAGAAGGCAAACATCACGCTCAGGCGCCCCATACTGATCAGGAATACGCTGTCGAAGCCCTCCTGATGGATGCGCGCCACGGCACTTTTAATCGGGTTGCTGTGGCCTTCGAAGCTGACAATCTCTTTCACCCGCTCAAACGGGTAAAAGGTTTTGCCGTGCCCTTCCAGCGAGTAAATGGTGACGGCATGCTCTTCACCGAGGCACTCCGACATGAAGTTGCAGATGTTCTCCGTGCCTGCGTAGGAGTAGGCATCCTTAATAACCAAAACAATCTTTTTCATCTGATACTTTTCACCTCAAATTGCTCAAATCCAGACCCAAGTCATTTGCGTTGCCGCAAGGCGGCAAGTGCGTTCATTCCCGGGAGCTTACTCAGGTAAGTGACCGGGATGGACGCGCGCAGCCAACGTAGCGGCAGCGCGAAGGACACAGGGTCTTAGCGATGTTTAAGGGTGAAAAGAACCCCATTCACCATATACCAGCCGTAATAGTAATAGATTTTTAACGGATTGTTTTTATAGATAATTCTTAATAATTCGAGGTGCCATTTCGCCGCTTTATTTTTGTTACGCGACAGCGAATCGCCCAGCTCGTAGTAGTTGACCAGCGTCTTCTGGATCACCCGGGCTTGTTTGTAGCGGAGGAACAGCTCATAGAGGAACAGGAAGTCTTCATGGCCTTTACGCTGGAAGAAGATGCCCTGTGGCGGACGACGGAAACACACCGAGGAGAAGCAGACGCGATACTGCTTCTTCACGAAGTTTTCCTGCTGCAGATAAGGTTTGTTGTAGTTGATGTCGTGATCGGCGGTTTTGGTTTTGTAGTGATAATGGGTGATCACAAAGTCGTCACCGGCGGCCAGCGCCGCGGCCTGCTCGGCCAGTTTCTCCGCGTGCCATTCGTCATCGCTGTCGAGAAACGCAATGATCTCCTCTTTGGCCGCGCGCAGGCCCACGTTGCGCGTTTCCGCCGCGCCGAGGTTGACCTCGTTGCTGAGGATAGTGATGCGCGCATCCTGGCAATGCTCGCGCACAAAAGCGAGTGAATCATCGGTGGATTTATCATTGACCAGGTAGAGATGCCAGTCGCTGTAGGTCTGATTCACGATCGACTCAACCGCACGCAGCACGGTGTTGCGCGCGTTGTACATCGGCATCACGATACCGATGGTGCCAACATGATTTGTCATTTGTATACCCGGAGTGTCAGGAACCGAAAAAATGCTCCCGCTGCGGGAGCAAGTGAAAGTCATAAATCGATCAGGAAACCGCTCTTCGCCCCGTGAAGCGCGACTTCAGCTTATCGACCAGGCGATTGATGAAGTAAGCGCGGTTATCACGGTTGGTGAGGAAGAAGTAGCGCGCAAAACTGACGCTGGCCAGCAGCGAATTGCCATCCATTTTGTAGCGCAGCGGCAGCTTGAACGCTTTGTAGGTATGGATATCGCGCGCCGTCAGGTGCGGCTTCATGGTGTCGAGCCAGAAGAAGGAGTACTTCACCGACTCGCCTTTGTGTTTGGAACCAAATTTGGTCACCAGATGGTAGGTCGCCAGCGGTTTGGCGATCATCACAAATTCATAGCCCATGCGGTCGGCGCGGATGCAGAAGTCATAATCCTGATGGCGAATATAGCGCGCATCAAACTGGATTCTGGCGGCATCTTCGCGTTTCAGCACGATGGTACTGGTCTGGATAAAGCCGTAACAGCCAAACAGGTACTCCGCCACGGTCTCATTTTTCCCCGGCGGCTGCATCGGCATCACTTTGAGGAAGCTGCCGTCCTGATGAATATTGACCTGGCTGAAGATGACATAGCGCGATTTACCCTGCGCTTCCAGCTTGCGGATGGTATCGCACACTTCCAGCAGCTTGTCCGCGTGCCACTCGTCGTCGGCGTCGAGGAAGCTGATGAAGTCGCCCTGCGCCAGTTCAATACCTTTGTTGCGCGCGCCGGCACCGTTGAGTTTGACCTCAGACAGTTCCAGTTTGATGTCCAGATCCTGATAGCGCTCACCGCGCACCACCTGCGCCAGTTCCGCGGCATCGGCGGATTTGTCATCCACGATGATGACTTCAAAGTTGCGATAGGTTTGCGCTTTGACGCAATCCAGCGTCGTGACAATCGATTTCGACGCGTTATAAGCGGGAATTACAATTGAGAAGCGGATGTCCTGCATTGCCAGCACCTCTTAAACAGCTGTTCCAGATTCAACGGTAACGCGAGCGGCCTGTAGAAAGGAATCGGCTTTGTTCTGAAAAATCATGCCGTTAGTATTCTTTTTCAATAAGACTTTTCGTACCGTCACGGAAATACCTAAGATTGTGCTGTGTGTATGTTGGGTAGTGCAAAACGCACCGAAAATAAATCGTTATTATGTTCGCGGTATCAATTTCACCGCCGCAGTTTTCTGCGCTTAATCACCGCACGTTCCGTAGCGGCGCAATTTATTGTGCGATAAATCGCGCCGCTACAATACTCTGCGGTGTATCCGCATATTTTGCAGAGGCGCAAGGTATGGCGCTTAGCCAGAGACGCGCCATAAAAAGGGGCGGAAAATCCGCCCCCGATAGTGCTTAGCTTTTGCTCTCTTTACCGTATTCGTAGTTGTAATAGTCGTAGCCATAACCATAAGCATTCGACGCTTTACGGACCACGGCGTTGAGGATGACGCCTTTAATCTCGATACCGTTCTGGGCGAAGCGCTTGTAGCTGACATCCAGCTCTTTGGTGGTGTTGGTTTCGAAACGCGCCACCATCAGCGAGGTACCGGCCAGCTTACCGATGATGGAAGCGTCGGTCACAGCCAGAATCGGCGGCGTATCGATCAACACCAGATCATAGTTCTTGCTCGCCCAGTCCAGCAGCTCCTGCATGCGACGATGCATTAGCAGCTCAGACGGGTTCGGTGGCACCTGACCGCGCGGCAGGAAGTCAAAACCGTACACGCCCTTCTGAATCATCGCCGGCGAGAACTCGCTCTTGCCCGACAGCACGTTAGACAGGCCGGTCTTGTTGTCCGCACCCAGCAGCTCGTGGGTATAGCCGCGACGCATATCACCATCGATGAACAGCACGCGCTGACCTGCTTTGGATACCAGCGTCGCCAGGTTGGCACAGATAAAGGTTTTACCAATACCCGGGCTGGCACCGGTGATCATCAGGATATTGTTTTTCGCTTCCATCATGGCGAAGTGCAGGCTGGTGCGCAGGCTACGAATCGCTTCAATGGAGAGGTCAGTCGGGTTACCCAGCGCCAGCAGGGTGTTGTGCGGATCCGACTTCTCTTTGCTGCCGCGTCGCGCCAGCGCTTCGGTGTCTTTCTTACGCTGCCACTCGGAGAGCGGTACGCTGGCATAGACGTTCATGCCCAGCTCTTCCAGCTGCTCCGGATTGTCGATACCGTGGTGGAACAGTGCTTTCAGCAGCACCAGACCAACCGACAGCATCAGACCCACAATCAGGCCCGCGACAATAATCAGCAGCTTCTTCGGTGCTACCGGGCTGGTGCTGGTTTCAGCACGGTCGATGATGCGCACATCACCCACGGTGCTGGCCTTGCTGATGCCCAGTTCCTGCTGACGGTTCAGCAGCTGCATGTAGATTTCCTGACCGGCCTGCACATCACGCGTCAGACGCAGAATCTCCTGCTGGGTCTGCGGCATGGCCGAGATTTTCTTGTTCAGCTGCGCCTGTTCCGCTTCCAGCGTTTTGCGTTTTTCCAGCAGTGCGCGGTAGGTCGGGTGGTCTTTGGTGAACAGCTGGGAAACTTCGGCTTCACGGAAGGTCAGCTCGTTCAGCTGGCTCTGGACGCTAACGGAAGAGTCGAGCGCCGATTTGGCTTCCAGCGACATGTCGACCGACTCGTTCTGACGACGGAAGGTGTTCAGCTTGTCTTCCGCATCGTCCAGCTTGGCACGCACGTTAGGCAGCTGGGTGCGCAGGAATTCGAGGCTCTTTTCCGCCTGCTCAGACTTACGCTCAACGTTCTGCAGCAGATAGTTGTTGACGATCTGGTTCAGCACGCGGCTCGCCTGCTCCTGATCTTCATCCTGGAACTCCAGGCCCAGCACGCCGGTGGTTTTGCCTTTATCGGCGACGGTCAGCGCGCCCAGCACAGTTTTAATCGCCTGCAGGTCGCTCAGTTTGGTAACGCTGAAGCTGGTGCCTTCGTCAGCCTGAATGCCGCTAACCAGCATGGTGACGTCGCCGTGCTGCTCCAGCTGACCGACGCGGCCTTTGAACAGCTCGTCGCCGTCTTTGCTCACGGTATAGGTCTGCGGACCGGTGACTTCCAGCTCAACGGTACGTTTGTCGATGCTGCGCGGAATTTCCAGGCGTGAAATGGCAATCTGCGCCGGCTTGTTGCCCATCAGGCGCGACAGACCTTTACCGATCACCGGGAAGTAGTTTTGCTGAATGACCGTGTCCAGACCGAGGTCGTTAACGGTTTTACCAATCACCATGCGGGATTCGATGATCTGAATCTCGGTGTCTGATGCTGGCGTGGTCGGAATCACATCCTGTAATTCGTTCAGCACCGAGGCGGTGTTTTTCTGCTCCACCTGCACCATAGCGTCCGCGCTATAGATTGGCGTAGCAAACAGTGTGTAGAGCGTTGCCATCAGCATAAAGAAAGCGGTGACCGCCACGATGATCCAGCGATGATCGATCAGCTGTCCCACAAGATGCGCCAGATCCCATCCATTCGAATCTTCTTTTGGCGCGGTCATAACCTTGTTTTTGATATTCATGGATATTCCCAACTATCGGCTTAGTACGTTGACCCATTTCTGGGTAGCGTTTTCCAGTAACCCGTAAACCTCTTCAAAGGCCTCACGGCTTTTTTTGTACGGATCCGCAATTTCCTGTTGGTTAAGCCAGTGGCCCAGCAGCATGGTCTTACCCCGCGCGGCCGGATCGATGCGATTCACCTGCTCAACGTGGCGCTTCTCCATTACCAGAATCAGGTCAAAGTCACGGCACATGCTGGCCGTTAACTGCTGAGCCTCATGACCGTCCAGCGAGACGCCATGTTCAGCGGCGACGGCGCTGGCCGTCTTATCCGCCGGGTGGCCCTTGAGGGCGCCAAGACCGGCAGAGGCGATACGGGTATGCGGAAGTGCGCGTTTGAACAGACGCTCCCCGGTGGGGGAGCGGCAAATGTTGCCGACGCAGACGACTAACACTGACTTAATCATGGTAAAACCTTAGTCCGACCAGTTGCGGAAACGCAGCGCTGCGGAGCTTGCATCGTCGATACCCACGATGGTCGGCAGCAGTCCGGAAATCACGCGGTTCCAGCGGGTGATTGGTGTTGCGGTGACGTAGACAATGTCGTACGGCTCCAGTTGGAATTCGGTGCCCATCACCATCGACGCCGCATCTTTGGTGTTCAGCTGATAGATGTTGGCGATCTTGGTGCGGTTAGCACCGCGAATCGGACGAATGACGAATACGCCGGTGGCGTCAGAGGTGGTTTGATCCATGCCCTGTGCGTTACCCAGCGCTTCAGCCAGCGTCATGCCGCTGCGGTCCATCTTCAGCGTGGTCTGCTGTTTCACTTCGCCCATCACGAAGATCTTCAGATCGTCGTTACGCGGTACGTAAAGGATGTCGCCCGGATAGAGCAGATGGTTCTGGCTCAGGTCACCGTTTTGCATCAGCGCCTGCAGCGAAATGCGCTGCTCGCGGCCGTTGTGCGTCAGCACCACGTTGCGCCAGTCGGCGTCGGCAGCAAGGCCACCCGCGGCGTTCACCGCATCCAGCACGGTCAGCGGCACGTTGGTGATCGGCTGCTGGCCGGACGTGGTGACCGAACCGGTCACGTAGGCTTTCTGTGAACGGAACGCGGCCACATTGACATCCACCTGCGGACTTTCAATGAACTGCGCCAGACGACGCGCGATTTCACTGCGGATTTCCGTCACGGTGCGGCCTGCAACGCGCACTTTACCGATGTACGGATAGAAGATGGTACCGTCTGCCTGCACCCAGTTACCGGTGTCGCTGGCGCTACGGTACTGACCGGCCGGCGTGGTCAGCTCAGGGTGATCCCATACGGTGACGTTCAGTACGTCGCCGATGCCAACGCGGTATTGATAGCTCTGAATCTCGTTCTGCAGCAGCGGGTTAGCCTGAGCAACCAGCGGCTTCGGACGCATCTGTTCAACCAGACGCGGCGTCAGAGGGAAGACGTTAACGTATTTGTCGATGTCAAAGTTGCTATCCTGTTGCTCAATGACATCTTTTCCGC
>NZ_JASEWO010000013.1:0-46216 GCF_030024295.1 Pantoea sp. Pa-EAmG | reverse complement strand
TCATTATCTCGCGGGGGCCGGAGCGTCACTGAGCGATTTTATCCGCTCAGTTTGACTTTTGTTACTGTTTTTATTCAGGATTTGGAGCCAGTGCGATGAGAGGGTTGCGGATATTTAGCCTGTTTTTTTTACTGTATCTTCCGGCCGCGTTTGCCAATAAGGAAATTCCGATCTGGCCAGATGAAGTGTCAGCAAATAATAAATTTATTAATTTTAGTAAAAACCCGGCCATTAATAACCGGGCTGTTACCCACGTCGATGCGCCACAAATGATTTATGTTCCGGCAACAGGAAAAAATAATCATGCGGCGGTGCTAATCATTCCCGGTGGGGGTTTTTCTTATATTATGAAAGATCTTGAAGGGCTGGACGTGGCCAACGTGCTTAGCCAGCAGGGCTACGCTTCATTTGTGTTAATTTATCGTCTGCCACACGACGGTTCAGCGCAGTATCGCCAGCAGGCTTTTGCCGATACCCAGCGAGCGCTGCGGCTGATTCGGGCCAATGCGCAGCAGTACCAGGTAGCGCCTGACCGCATTGGCGTGATGGGCTTTTCCGCCGGTGCCTTTCTCGCCGCCAATCTGAGCAACACTCCCGATGAAGCTAACTATCAGGCGGTCGATGCGCAGGATAAGGTGTCGGCGCGCCCGGATTTCAGCGCGCTAATCTATCCGGTGCTGTCGCTGAAACAGGGCGTGACCCATCCAGGCACGCGCGCGGCGCTGTACGGAAAAGATCTCAGTGCCCAACAAATGGCGCAGCTTTCGCAGGAAGATCGCGTCAGCGCACACACGCCGCCGACTTTTCTGGTGCAGGCGCTGAATGATGGCACCGCCTCACCGCAAAACGCGCTGGGCATGTTCAGCGCACTGCGGCAGAACAAGGTCAACGTGGAGCTGCATCTGTTCCAGCAGGGCGGTCACGGCTTTGGCACCGGCCAGAAGCAACACCTGCCGGTGCAAAACTGGCTCACCCTGTTCCACGCCTGGCAAAGCAGCCTGGTGAAGCGGTAAGCGGGAAGCGCCGCGGTAACGCAGATGCCGCAGAGGAAACGGAATTCCTCCCTGGGCAGTTATACGGTGTCTGCCAGCACACCGTCGGTTAGCCTGGCAAGGATTTGATGATAACTGCTGCACGGCAACTTACCGATCAACACACGGTTATGGTTACCGGCCTGAGCGAGAGGGTGAGCGCTACGTCAAACGGCTGTGTCTCGATAACTCTTTGCAGACGATTTATGAGGCTTCCATTTGATTGCGGTGTACGAAAGCAAATAAATCACTCATGGTTTTGCAGTGAAGTTTATCCATTAACCGGCTTTTATAGGTACTGACGGTTTTATTACTGACGCCCATCCGCGCCGCGATGCGCATATTATTCAGGCCCTTAATAATGTGATGAAAAACCTGAAACTCCTGTGGTGACAATGATTCAATCATTTTTTTCTCCGCCAGCGTGCTTTCCTGCTCCATTTGCTGCATAAAACCGCCCAGCGGGAAATAACCGTAACCACGTTGTGTCGCCTGAATAGCAGTGGCGATCTCTGGCATATCGGTTTTTTTACTGACAAAGCCATTGGCGCCGCTGCGCAGGCTCTGCACGGCATACACGTTTTCATTTTTCCCGGAAATAACGATGATTTTTCCTGGAAAACTCTGATCGCGCAACGACTTAACCACTTCAATTCCGTCCAGCGACGGCAGGTCGATATCAATGATGACGATATCCGGCTGCTGCTGCTGAATCAACGTTACCGCTTCCCGGCCATCGGCGCTTTCGGCCAGCACCGTATGTCCATTTTGTTCCAGCAAATAACGAACGGCCATCCGCGCGATCGGATGGTCATCAACCACAACGACCTGAGCCATAGTTAACCTTTTCCTGATGAGTGAATGACAGGTCAAACTTTAGCCGCTCGCTGAATTTTATATATTGCGTATGATCAAGAACAATAAAATAATTATTTGTAGTCTATGTCCTACAAGATTAAATTAATTATAAAAGGGAAATGGTTATTCCGCCTGGAGGAGTTATCTTTCCTGGTGGGAAATAAATATTCCCTTTCTGTCACTCACTTCATTAATTAACTTATGCCCAATCGCCTTTTCACCGTAATTTCTTTTACTGTGGCGGTCTGCCTTTTCCCATTTGGCAGCCTGATTAACGCGGATGCCTGGTCAGGGCGCCATCCACCCTCAGCCGGGATAAATTGTTGCCGCCAGCGTGGTTTGCTACAGTAGCGGGAATTTCAGAGGAAACGTCCATGCCACGCGATAACCGCCTGTCCCGCTCGCTGCACGCGCTCATTCATCTTGATCGTCACGTTAAACGCGCTACTTCCGATGCCATGGCAAAAATGCTCGGCACCAATCCGGTGGTGGTGCGTCGCATGATGTCGGGGCTGCGTGAAAAGGGGTATCTGGTGTCGGAAAAGGGGCACGGCGGCGGCTGGGAGCTGCGCGCGGACCTGCGCGATATCACGCTGCTGGATGTGTACCAGGCCATCGGCTCCCCGGCGCTGTTCAGCATTGGCCCGACGGCCGATCCTTCGCCCTGCCTGGTGGAACATGCGGTGGACGCCCGGCTTGACCAGGCGCTGGGTGAAGCCGAAGCGCTACTGCTGCAGCGCTTCAGCCAGATTACCGTGGCGGACATCGCCGACGATTACCTGCAAAAAATGGCCAGCCTTGGGCTGGATCCGCACATCTTTCCGCGCTGCAGCGACTAGCCGGCGCGGCCGTTAATCCTGCTTCTGCAATTTGATCTGCGCGTCATGCTTCATCACATGCGTGGTGACGGCGGCCTGAAACACTTTAAACATCATACCGCTGACAAACGTGGTCAGCGTCAGCGTGATGAAGGCTGTCATGATCCAGTCGACCAGCGGCCAACCGCTGTTCAGCAGCGTCGGGTGGTAAATCAGCATCGCGGCAAACACCACCCAATGGCTCAGGCAATAGAAACAGTGAAACAGATGACCGAGCAAGGCGTGTTTGCGTGCGGTCCAGGCGCGCAAACCGGCAAACAGTTCGGTCTGTGTCATGGTCATCGCGATGCTGGCTGAGGCCAGCGCAATCGCCAGGCACACACCCGTGTCAGAGAGTAAAAAGGCATGCATAGATTTTCTCCTTTGTGACGATTGGCGCAGCGGAAAGAACGGCGGCTTATCCATCATGTAACTTACAATATTACATGATGTGTGCTGGCGCAACAGCGTGTTCTCCCCGCCAGAGTAGTGGCATGTAAATTGGCGAGTTATCGCTATTTATTGGCTTTATGCGCAAACACAGCCAGTCGTCCTGTTTTTACAATGTCGCAGATTGAGTCGCACCACGGCATCAGGAGGAGAGGATGGATATTCACGCAGCCGTTATGCATCAGCTGATGATGTGGATAGAGGCGAATATTGAACAAAAGCTCATGCTGGAGACGGTCGCGCGGCGGGCCGGTTATTCGCAGTGGCATTTGCAGCGGCTGTTCCGCAGCTACACTGGCGTGGCGCTGGGAGCCTATATCCGTGAACGCAAGCTGACGGCTTCCGTCATCACCCTGCTCAGCAGTAATACGTCGCTGATGCAGATTGCGCTGCAGTTTGGCTTCGATTCACAGCAAACCTACTGCCGCACCTTTCGGCGCATGTTTGACCTGCCGCCCGGCGCGTTTCGCCGCAAATACCGGCACAGCCTGCCACCGATTGACGGTCCGGCTAGCCTGCTGATGCTGCATTCGCAGAGTCGGCTGGCGTCGTAAAGTATTTGCCTGGCGTTGAGCCGAAGGCGGCGCGAAACGCGCTGATATAGCTGCTGACGCTGTCGAAGCCCACCTGCCAGGCAACCTGCTGCACGCTGTGGCCTGCCGCCAGCCCTTCCAGCGATTTCAGCAGGCGCGACACCTGACGATATTTACTCAGGCTCATGCCAACCGCGCTGGACCAGTGGCGACTCAGGCTGCGCGCGCTCAGACCAGCCCACTGCGCCAGCTCCGGCCCGGTGCGTGTATCAGCCGGATCGTCCATCAGCAGGCGTGCAATCTGCCGCAGGCGTGGCTCTTCCGGCAGCGGCAGGGTGAGTTCCTGCGGCGTGGATTCGTACAGTTCATCAAGAAACACCTGACCCAACCGGGCATAGCGCGCGCTGCTCCACAGTTCAGGCTCCAGCACCGCCAGCCGTTCAGCCAGCGGCTCCAGTACTGTCGGGCAGGAGAGCAGCACCGGCCGATCCGGCAGCGGCGCAGCCAGCGCTTCGTCAATCAGTACCGTCCAGCCCAGCACGCGCCCCGGCCCGACAAGGGCGTGGTCAAACCACGGCGGAATCCAGCCGACCAGCCGCGGCGGATTAGCAAAAATGCCCGACGAGGTGTTCACCGTCATCAATCCCTGGCGCAGACAAAACAGCTGACCGGCGGCATGACGATGCGTGCGTCGCTCGCGATCCAGCTCCTTCGACAGTGACACGGCAATGACTTTGGGCGCATCCGGTCGCATCAGCCGTTGGCGCAGCTCTTCCTTACGCGGATCGCCAGAGAACGGAAGGTTGTCGGATGGATGGATGAGCATGGCTGGGCCTGAGTGGTGAGTGGCGGAAGATCACAGGAGTCGAACCTGCCCGGGACCGCTGGCGGCCCCAACCGGATTTGAAATCCGGCCGCCTCACCGGAGACGACGATCTTCCTTTGAAGATGCCGCGCAGTATAGCGGCAATTGGCGGCAAAATCTTGATCGCAGCGGGGCGTTATTGCACCTTCTCGCCGTGATGCTGCCGATACTCCTTTGGCGTGGTGGCGTAGCTTTTCTTAAACACCGAATAGAAGTACTGCAGGGAAGGATAGCCGCACATCTGCGAAATTTCATTAATATTCAATGAAGAGCAGGCCAGCAGTTCACGCGCTTTCTCCAGCTTTTCTCGGTGAATCATGGCGTGAATGGTGTCGCCGGTCTCATCGCGAAAACGCTTTTCCAGATTGGAGCGCGACATGCCAATCGCATCCAGCACCTGTTCGACCTTGATGCCTTTACAGGCGTTAAAGCGGATGTAATGCATCGCCTGAATCACCGCCGGATCGCGCAGCGAGCGAAAATCCGTAGAGCGGCGGGCAATGACTTTCACCGGCGGCACCAGAATACGTTGCAGCGGCAGCGTTTGCCGATCGAGCAGGCGATGCAACAGCTTGGCGGCCTGATAACCCATCTGGCGCGTGCCCTGGGCCACCGAAGAGAGCGCCACGCGGGACAGATAGCGCGTCAGCTCTTCGTTATCGATGCCGATTACGCTGAGCTTCTCCGGCACCGGAATTTTCAGGTATTCACAAGCCTGCAGCAAATGACGTGCACGCGCGTCGGTCACCGCGATAATGCCGGTCTGCGGCGGCAGCGTTTGCAGCCAGTCGGCGAGGCGGTTTTGCGCGTGCTGCCAGTTTTCCGGCGCGGTTTCCATCCCCTGATACACCACACCCTGGTAGCGCTCGCGCATCACCAGCTGGCGAAACGCCTGCTCGCGCTCCTGCGCCCAGCGTTTGCCACTGGCGGCGGGCAGGCCGTAAAACGCAAAGCGATGAATGCCTTTCTCTTTCAGATGCAGAAAGGCACTCTCCACCAGCGCAGCGTTGTCGGTGGCGATGTAGTGCACCGGCGGATAATCCTGCTGCCGGTGATAAGAGCCACCAACGCCGACAATCGGCACCGGCACATTGCTGAGCAGGCTCTCGATTGAGCTGTCGTCGTAATCCGCAATGACGCCGTCCCCCAGCCATTCGCGGATGTTGTCGATGCGGCAGCGGAAATCCTCTTCAATGAATATATCCCAGTCGGTTTGCGAAGCCTGCAGATACTCGCCGACCCCTTCCACTACCTGGCGGTCATACACCTTGTTGGCGTTAAACAGCAGCGTAATACGGTAACGTTTTTCGTGCATCGTGGCGCGCTCCCTTAAACCTGTTGCGCATTGCATAGCACGGCGGAAAAGGCAGCAGAAATTGTTTGCGCCACATTGTGATCGCCCACGCGATTACACCCGGCGGCGCGTGGCCGTATCCATCCACACCGCCAGCAGTAAAATCGCCCCTTTGACGATGTACTGCCAGAAGGTCGGCACGTCCATCATGCTCATGCCGTTATCCAGAGACGCCATGATGAAGGCGCCCATCACCGCGCCGGCCACCGAACCGACGCCGCCCGCCAGGCTGGTGCCGCCAATCACGCAGGCAGCGATGGCGTCCAGTTCGGCAATATTGCCCGCCGAGGGCGAGCCAGCACCAAGACGTGAGCTGAGGATCAGGCCGGCGATAGCCACCATGACGCCGTTGATGGCGAACACCGCCAGCTTGGTGCGTGCCACGTTGATGCCCGACAGGCGCGCTGCATCAATGTTGCCGCCGATGGCGTAAATCCGTCGTCCGAAGGCGGTGCGCGTGGCCATAAACATGCCGCCAAGCAGCAGCAGTGCCAGCAGCAGGACCGGTGTCGGCACGCCGCGGTAATCGTTTAGCAACCAGATGGCACCCAGCACCAGAACAGCGGTAATCGCCTGGCGTGCCACCGTGCCGCTGGCGGCCGGTTGTGATAACCCCAGCTGCT
This sequence comes from Pantoea sp. Pa-EAmG, assembly GCF_030024295.1. Lineage (NCBI taxonomy): Bacteria > Pseudomonadati > Pseudomonadota > Gammaproteobacteria > Enterobacterales > Erwiniaceae > Pantoea > Pantoea sp. Pa-EAmG. The sequence continues at coordinate 39,645 of NZ_JASEWO010000013.1, read as the reverse complement.
GGCGACGCAGCCGCAGCCGCCATTGCCAGAGAATAAACAGCGCCAGACCGGCGAAGCCGAAGCCAAAGCCAACACCGCCCGGCAAATAGCTTTGCCCGATCTGCGACATCGCCGGCGTCGTTGGCGCTACGGTGGTGCCATCGGTAATACCAACCAGAATGCCGCGAAACGCCAGCATGCCCGCCAGCGTAACGATGAACGAGGGCACTTTACGGTACGCGACCCACCAGCCATTCCAGGTGCCCAGCAGCAGGCCAAGCACCAGCGTTACTACGATGGTCAGCGGCAGCGGCCAGCCGAGCCAGACGTCAAAGATGGCCGCGGCACCGCCCAGCAGGCCCATCATCGAACCGACGGAAAGGTCGATCTCCGCCGAGATAATGACAAACACCATGCCCACCGCGAGGATGCCAGTGATGGCGGTCTGGCGCAGCAGGTTAGAGACGTTGCGTGGGCTAAGCCAGGCACCGTCTGTGGTCCAGGTGAAGAACAGAGCGATAAGCACAATCGCTCCCAGCATCACCAGCACCTGCAGATTGAAGCGCGGAAACTTGCCCGGCGCTGGCTTACCCGGGGTACCGGACAGGCTCTGGCTACTTTCAGTTTTAAGCATAATGTTCGCTCCGCAGGGCAGCTTCCATGACCTGCTCCTGAGTCAGGTTGTCGTTAATCAGATCGGCTTTGATTTGCCCTTCGTGCATCACCAATACGCGGTCACTCAGACCCAGCACTTCAGGCAGTTCGGAGGAGATAACAATCACCGCGATGCCCTGCTGCACCAGCGCGTTAATCAGCAGATAGATCTCCTGGCGAGCGCCGACGTCGATGCCGCGCGTCGGTTCGTCCAGAATCAAAATGCGCGGATTGAGCAGCAGGCATTTGGCGAGGATCGCTTTTTGCTGATTGCCCCCGCTGAGTCGGCCAATCGCCAGCTCGGGTGAAGAGGTTTTGACACGCAGACGGCGGATAGCATCGTTGATCGCCTGCTGCTCCTGCGCTTCATCCAGCGTGGAGAAGCGATGGCTGTATTGATCCAGCGCGGCCAGCGTGATGTTTTTCCCCACGCCCATCAGTGGCACGATGCCATCTTTTTTCCGGTCCTCCGGCACCATGGCGATGCCGTGCGCAATCGCTGCCCGGCAATCGTCGATCTTCACCTGCTGGCCATCAATCCATATTTCGCCCTGCCAGCGACCGGGCCAGACACCAAACAGGCACTGGACCGTTTCGGTGCGTCCTGCGCCCACCAGCCCGGCAATACCGAGAATTTCGCCGCGCTTCAGGCTGAACGACACATTATTAACGCGGCGCACGTGGCGGTTGACCGGATGCCAGGCGGTGAGGTTTTCGACTTTCAGTACCGTTTTGCCGATCTCGTGCGGCTGGTGCGGATAGAGTGCGGTGAGCTCGCGACCCACCATCATCGTGATGATGTCATCTTCACTCAGCCCGGCCGCTGGCCGTGTGGCGATATGCTGACCATCGCGAATCACACAGATGGTGTCCGAAATCGCTTTGACCTCATTAAGCTTGTGGGAGATGTAGATGCAGGCAATACCGTGCTCGCGCAGGTTAGTGATAATCCCAAGCAGCACTTCGGTTTCCTGTTCGGTGAGCGACGAGGTCGGCTCATCAAGAATTAGCAATCGCACCTGCTTATTCAGCGCCCGCGCGATCTCTACCAGTTGCTGCTGGCCAAGGCCGAGCTCGCCAACTTTGGTGGCAGGCGAAACGTTAAGTTTGACCCGCTCCAGCAGCTGCTGGCAGCGCAGCGTCATGGTTTCATCATCGACCATACCGAAGCGACCGAGCTCGGCACCGAGGAAAATGTTCTCCATGACCGTAAGCTGCCGCACCAGCGCCAGCTCCTGATGAATAATCACAATGCCTTTGCGCTCGGTGTCGCGGATGGTTTGCGCCTCGATGCGATCGCCGGCAAAGCGAATTTCGCCGTCAAATTCGCCGTGCGGGTAAAGCCCGCACAGCACTTTCATCAGCGTCGATTTGCCCGAGCCGTTCTCACCGCACAGCGACATGACTTCACCGGCTTCGAGCCGCAGGCTGACGGCATCCAGCGCTTTCACCGCGCCGAAACACTTGGTGATGTTGTTCATTTCCAGCAGCATCGATCTGCTCCTTCGCGTTTCAGGCGCTTAGAGTTCGCTCTGTTTATGGAAGCCGTCTTTCACTACGGTGCTTTCGATGTTGTCTTTGTTGACCGGAATCGGCTTCAGCAGGCGCGACGGCACCTCTTTCAGGCCATTATTCAGCTTGCTGTTGCTGGCGGGCGTTTTGCCATCGCCCAGTTCCACTGCAATTTTTGCCGCTTCGGTGGCAAGTTCGGTGATGGGTTTGTACACCGTCATGGTTTGCGTGCCGTTCATGATGCGTTTGATGGCGGCGAGATCGGCGTCCTGACCGGAAATGGCGACTTTGCCCGCCAGTCCCTGCGCGCTCAGCGCCTGAATGGCCCCACCGGCGGTGGCATCGTTGGAGGCAACGACGGCATCAATGTGGTTGCTGTTAGCGGTCAGCGCGTTTTCCATGATTTTCAGCGCATTCTCTGGCAGCCAGGCATCAACCCACTGATCGCCCACCACTTTAATGCTGCCGTTATCGATGTAAGGTTTTAACACTTTCATCTGGCCGGCACGGAAAAGACGCGCGTTATTATCCACCGGCGATCCGCCCATCAAAAAGTAGTTCCCTTTAGGTACCTGTTTAACCAGACTTTCGGCCTGCAGTTCGCCGACCTTTTCATTATCAAACGAGATATAAAAATCGATATCAGCATTATTAATCATGCGGTCATAAGCGAGGACTTTAATGCCTTCGCGTTTCGCTTCGGCCACCACATTACTCAATACCTGACCGTTATAAGGAATGATGACCAGCACATCGACACCGCGGTTGATCATATTTTCAATCTGCGAGATTTGCGTCTCTTCATTGCCGTTGGCCGACTGGACAAATACTTTGGCCCCAGACTTTTCCGCCTGGCTGACAAAAATGTCCCGGTCTTTCTGCCAGCGTTCCAGACGTAAATCATCGATCGCCATACCGATTTTCACTTCTTTCGCCAGCCCAGCGTGGCTGAACAGGGCCAGTGCAGCGCTGAGGGCTAACAGCGTGTGTCTCATTTTCATCATGGTCATCCTGTAGGTTGAGGCTATTGTCGTTGTAAGGCTATGAACCAAGCGGATGAATTGTTGCCTTGCGTTTCAGATAACATCAATTACTGATTTTTATCCTGCTATTACGTTTTTTTGTTTATTTGTGATTCTTTGAGCGCGATCGAAATTTTACGCGGCCATCTGTTAAATCTTGCAGCGGCGCTGCGCGCCGGCACGCGATGTAATTAAATACATGGATTTGCGAGCTGCCGCACAAATAATAATTATCTTAAGTTCAGTGTGAAATATCGTAATTGAGCTGAACGCTTACGCCTCCGCAAAATAACGCTTCACTGCTGACCATTCGGGTCTGATGCTAAGGAGCACAACATGCACGCTTATTTCGACCAGCTTGAGCGCGTTGGTTATGAAGGGGCCAATACCACTAACGCACTGGCGTTTCGTCATTACAATCCGCAGGAAGTGATTCTGGGTAAAACCATGGCGGAACACCTGCGTTTTGCCGCCTGTTACTGGCACACGTTCTGCTGGAACGGGGCGGATATGTTCGGCGTGGGGGCCTTTGATCGCCCGTGGCAGAAAAATGGCGATGCGCTGCAGCTGGCGAAGCTCAAAGCGGATGTCGCGTTCGAGTTCTTTTACAAACTCAACGTGCCTTATTACTGCTTCCATGATGTCGATGTGTCACCGGAAGGTGATTCGCTGCGCAGCTACCAGGAAAACCTGGCGGTAATGACCGATAAACTGCTGGAAAAACAGCAGGAAACCGGCGTCAGATTGCTGTGGGGCACCGCGAACTGCTTTACGCATCCCCGCTATGCGGCCGGCGCGGCGACCAGCCCGGATCCGGAAATTTTCGCCTGGGCAGCCAGCCAGGTGTGCAGCGCGATGCAGGCGACGCAGACGCTGGGCGGTGAAAACTATGTGCTGTGGGGCGGACGCGAAGGATACGAGACGCTGCTGAATACCGATTTGCGGCAGGAGCGCGAGCAGATCGGGCGCTTCATGCAGATGGTGGTGGAGCACAAGCATAAAATCGGTTTCCAGGGGATGCTGCTGATTGAGCCGAAGCCGCAGGAGCCGACTAAACATCAGTATGACTTTGATGTCGCGACGGTCTACGGTTTCCTCCGCCAGTTTGGCCTGGAAAAAGAGATCAAAGTGAATGTGGAAGCCAACCATGCCACGCTGGCGGGTCACTCTTTCCATCATGAAATTGCGACGGCGATTGCGCTGGGCATCTTCGGTTCGGTCGATGCCAACCGCGGTGACAGCCAGTGCGGCTGGGATACTGACCAGTTCCCGAACAGCGTCGAAGAAAACGCGCTGGTGATATACGAAATCCTTAAAGCGGGCGGGTTCACCACCGGCGGCTTAAACTTTGATGCCAAAGTACGGCGCCAGAGCACCGACAAATACGATCTGTTTTATGGCCACATCGGCGCGATGGATACCATGGCGCTGGCACTGAAAGTGGCGGCACGTATGGTGAGCGATGGCGAGCTGGATAAGCGCGTGGCGCAGCGCTATAGCGGCTGGAATGGTGAGTTCGGCCAGCAAATTCTGAAAGGAGAGTTTTCTCTTGCCTCGCTGGCGGCGCATGCTCAGCAGCAGCAACTCAATCCGCAGCATCGCAGCGGACGCCAGGAGCAGCTGGAAAATCTGGTGAATCACTATCTGTATAATTTCTAACCCATCGGGAGCGAAGCATGGTTATCGGGATCGATTTAGGCACCTCCGGCGTTAAAGTGGCGCTGCTGGATGCGCACGGCCAGGTTCAGGCAACGGCCAGCGCGCCGCTGCAGGTGACGCGTCCGCAGCCGCTATGGAGCGAACAGGATCCCGAAAGCTGGTGGCAGGCCACCGATAGTGCCATGCAGGCGCTGGCGCAGCAGCACGATTTACGCCACGTCAGCGCCATCGGCTTTAGCGGTCAGATGCACGGCGCGACGCTGCTGGACGCCGCGCATCAGGTGCTGCGTCCGGCGATATTGTGGAACGATGGGCGCAGCAGCGCGCAGTGTCACGAGCTGGAGCAGCGCGTGCCATCGTCACGTCAGATTACCGGCAACCTGATGATGCCGGGTTTTACCGCGCCCAAATTGTTGTGGGTACAGCAGCATGAACCGGCGATATTTGCGCAGGTAGCAAAAGTGCTGCTGCCGAAAGATTATCTGCGCTGGCGGATGAGCGGCGATTTCGCCACCGATATGTCAGATGCGGCGGGAACGATGTGGCTGGATGTGGCACAGCGCGACTGGAGCGATGCAATGCTGGCGGCGTGCGGGCTGAACCGCAGCCACATGCCGCAGCTGTTTGAGGGCAACCAGATTACCGGCACGCTGCTGCCGGAAATTGCGGCACGCTGGGGGATGGAGCCGGTGCCGCTGATGGCCGGCGGCGGCGACAATGCGGCTGGCGCCGTGGGCGTTGGCATGGTTGAGCCAGGGCAGGGCATGCTGTCGCTCGGCACCTCCGGCGTCTATTTTCTGGTGAGCGAAGGCTATCTCAGCAATCCGCAACGCGCCGTGCACAGTTTCTGTCATGCGCTGCCGCAGCGCTGGCATCTGATGTCAGTGATGCTGAGTGCCGCCGCCTGTCTGGACTGGGCCGCTGCACTGACCGGCTGCGATGATGTGCCGCACCTGCTGGCCGAAGCTGAACGCGCCAGCGCGCAGGCCACGCCGGTGTGGTTTTTGCCTTATCTTTCCGGCGAGCGCACGCCGCACAATAATCCGCAGGCACAGGGAGCTTTCTTTGGCCTGACGCACCAGCACGGCCGGCCGGAACTGGCGCGCGCGGTGCTGGAAGGCGTGGGTTTTGCACTGGCGGAAGGCATGGATGCGGTGCATGAGTGTGGCGTACTGCCCAACACGGTGATGCTGATTGGCGGCGGTGCGCGCAGCGCGTACTGGCGGCAGATGCTGGCGGACATCAGCGGACTGACGCTGGATTATTGTCACGGCGGCGAGGTGGGGCCGGCGCTCGGTGCCGCGCGCCTGGCGCAGCTGGCGGTGGACCCGGCCAGCGAATGGCCGGCACCGGCGTTAGTGCAGCGCCATCAGCCGGACGCCGCGCAGCATCAGGCTTATCAGCCGCGCCGTGCGCGCTTTGCGCAGCTATACCAGCAGCTGTTACCACTGATGTCCTGATTTGGCTGACGCATGGCCGGATGAGGTCGCAAGGCGTCAACAGAGTCGGGTATGATGGGAAGAATCAATGAAGATACGTGGCCGGATTTGGCTGCGCATCTTCGCCCATCGTTACCCTTCATCGCCTGAGGAACCCACCATGCCGCAGCCCGTCTATTTTCTTGTCCTGCCGGGCGTCATGGCGCTCGACCTCACCGGGCCGGCAGAAACGCTGCAGCTGGCGGGCGGACATTTTGCGCTGCACTACATCGGCCCGCAGGCGAGCGTCACCTGCTCGACCGGCATGACCATTGCTGATATTGCACCGCTGCCCGCCACGCTACCTGATAACAGTCTGCTGATTGTGCCCGGCGTGTTCGATTCCCGCATCTGGTTCGATACCGGGGCTGCCGGGCAGGCGCGCGACTGGCTGCGCCAGCAACGCAGCGCGATTCATACGCGGCGCATTACCCTCGTGTGTATTTGCTCCGGCGCGCTGCTCTCCGCGCAGGCTGGTCTGCTGGATGGCGTACAGTGCACCACGCACCATGATGTGTTGCCGCGCCTGAAAGCCGCCGCGCCGGCTGCGCTGGTGAAAGACAACCGTGTGTTTGTGGAAGATGCCGGCATCTGGACCAGCGCGGGGATTACTGCGGGTATCGATCTGGCGCTGCACCTGATCAACCGTCTGTGCGGCGCGCGGCAGGCGCTGACGGTGGCGCGGGAGATGGTGGTGTGGTTCCGCCGCTCGGGTGACGATCCGCAACTGTCGCCATGGCTGCGTTATCGTAATCATCTGCATCCGGCGATTCATCGCGCGCAGGACGCGATGATTGCACATCCGGAACATGACTGGTCGCTGGGCGCGTTGGCCGAACGCGCCCACGTCAGCGAGCGCCATCTGACGCGCCTGTTTCGCCAGCATCTGGGTATCAGCGTGCGGGAATATCACGAGCAGCTGCGGCTGGTGATTGCGCGCCAGCGCCAGCAGCAGGGGGAAGCGGCGGAGAAAGCGGCGCTGGCCGCCGGCTTCTCCTCGGCACGCCAGCTGCGCCGCGCCCGGCAGCGCTGGGACGATCAGCTCACCAGATGATGCTTGTCCACGCGTTTCAGCAGCATCGCCAGCAGCAGACTGCCCAGCAGGGTTACGCCAAAGACCCACGGCAGATCGAGCCACGGCCGTGACATATCGTCGTAATGATGGGTACGCAGATAGTGAATGAACAGCGCATGGAAACCATAAATCGGCAGCGAATAGCGTGAAATGGTCGCCAGCAGCGGCAGCGGCCGGTGGTTCAGCACATTTTTAAACAGCACCAGCAGGCTTATCGCCGCGATAAACACCAGTGGGCCACAGTAAAGATACCAGGTGTCATTAAACGCGCCGTTAATCTTCAGCATCTGTCTGGTGCCAAGTGCGATACCGATGACGCAGGTGATAAAACTCAGCCCGGCCAGCCAGCTGATGCCGCGCCTGTCGGTATCCATCACGCCAATTGCCCGTCCAAGCAGCGCGTACAGCAGGTAGTAAATCGAGTCGCCGCTGACATACAGATTGACCGGCAGCCAGTGGAACGGCCCCAGCGACTGGCTGACGGTGTTCGGATTGGCGATCACCGCGAGGATCAGCACCAGCAGCGCCACATAGCGCGGCGGCACGTTTTTCACCTGAATCAGCGGAGACAGCAGGTAGATGCCGATAATGGCGAAGAAGAACCACAGATGGTAGAACACCGGCTTCTGCAATAGCTTCAGCAGCGATCGGCCTTCACTGATTGGCGTCAGCCAGGTGATGTAGGCCAGCGCGACGGCGCTGTAGAACAGCAGGCACAGCACAATGCGCAGCAGATGGCGGCCCTGCGCGCTGCGTTCGCCAAAGAACAGATAACCGGAAATCATGAAGAACAGCGGCACGCAGACGCGCGAAGCCGAGTTAAGCAGATTGGCGACGTCCCAGCTGGGTCCGGTGACTGCCATCGGTCCGGTGATGTACCAGGTGGTGGTGTGAATGACGATCACCATCAGACAGGCGACCGCGCGTAAGTTATCAATCCAGCAGATTTTTTGCGACATGGCTTCCTCGTGCGTACTCCGTGCGAAGAAGGGTAGCCAGTGCACAGCGGGCCAACAACCCCCGCAGCCTGGATTTCGGAGCTCTCTGTTAACCGCCGCACAACCGCACCCGCCTGCGCCAGGATTTCCGGCTGCACAATGCGCGGTCAAAGGGTATACTGTCGCACTCTTTTTAAATCCACCCGTATCGCGTGCGAATTCAACATGCAAAAGTTTGATACCAAGACCTTTCAGGGCCTGATCCTGACCTTGCAGGATTACTGGGCGCGTCAGGGCTGCACCATCGTCCAACCGCTGGACATGGAAGTGGGCGCTGGCACTTCTCACCCTATGACTTGCCTGCGTGCTCTCGGGCCAGAGCCGATGGCGAGCGCCTACGTGCAGCCATCGCGTCGTCCCACCGATGGCCGCTACGGTGAAAACCCGAACCGTTTACAGCACTACTACCAGTTCCAGGTGGTGATTAAGCCGAACCCGGACAACCTTCAGGAGCTGTACCTCGGATCGCTGAAAGAGCTCGGTATTGACCCTGGCGTGCATGACATTCGCTTCGTCGAAGATAACTGGGAAAACCCAACGCTGGGCGCCTGGGGACTCGGCTGGGAAGTGTGGCTGAACGGCATGGAAGTCACGCAGTTCACCTACTTCCAGCAGGTCGGCGGCCTGGAGTGTAAGCCGGTGACCGGCGAGATCACCTACGGTCTGGAGCGCCTGGCGATGTACATCCAGGGCGTGGACAGCGTGTACGATCTCACCTGGAGCGACGGCGCGTTCGGCAAAACCACTTACGGTGACGTGTTCCACCAGAACGAAGTGGAGCAGTCGACCTACAACTTTGAGTACGCCGACGTCGATTTCCTGTTCAGCTGCTTCGAGCAGTATGAAAAAGAGGCACAGCAGCTGCTGGCGCTGGAAAAACCGCTGCCGCTGCCGGCCTATGAGCGCATTCTCAAAGCCGCGCACAGCTTCAACCTGCTTGATGCGCGCAAAGCGATCTCGGTCACCGAGCGCCAGCGCTATATCCTGCGTATTCGCACCCTGACGAAAGCCGTGGCGGAAGCCTATTATGCCTCCCGCGAGGCACTCGGCTTCCCTATGTGCAACCGTAATAAGTAAGAGGCAGCCATGACCGATAAAACTTTCCTGGTGGAAATTGGCACCGAAGAGTTGCCTCCGAAAGCCCTGCGCAGCCTGGCAGAAGCCTTTGCTGCGCACTTTACCGCTGAGCTCGATAGCGCCGGTCTGGCGCATGGCGACGTCAACTGGTTTGCGGCACCGCGTCGTCTGGCGCTGAAGGTGGCACAGCTGGCGGCCGCGCAGCCCGATCGCGAAGTAGAAAAGCGCGGCCCGGCCGTCGCTGCGGCGTTTGATGCCGAAGGCAAGCCGACTAAAGCGGCAGAAGGCTGGGCACGTGGCAACGGCATCACCGTAGAGCAGGCTGAGCGTCTCAGCACTGACAAAGGCGAGTGGCTGGTGCATCGTGCTGCGGTAAAAGGCGAAAGCGCGCAGGTGCTGCTGCCGGCGATGGTCGCGACCGCGCTGAGCAAGCTGCCGATTCCAAAACTGATGCGCTGGGGCGCCAGCGACGTGCAGTTCGTGCGTCCGGTGCACACCGTGACCCTGCTGCTGGGTGATGAGCTGATTCCGGCCACCATCCTCGGTATTCAGTCCGATCGCGTTATTCGCGGCCACCGCTTCATGGGCGAGCCGGAGTTGACGCTGGACAATGCCGATCAATATCCGCAGCTGCTGCAGGAGCGCGGTAAAGTGATCGCCGATTACGCCACGCGTAAAGCCAAAATCAAAGCCGATGCCGAAGCCGCCGCGCAGCAGCTGGGCGGTAAAGCCGACCTGAGCGACAGCCTGCTGGAAGAGGTGGCTTCGCTGGTGGAGTGGCCGGTGGTGCTGACGGCGAAGTTTGAAGAGAAGTTCCTCGCGGTACCGGCTGAAGCGCTGGTGTACACCATGAAAGGGGATCAGAAGTACTTCCCGGTTTACGCGGAAGATGGCCAGCTGCTGCCCAACTTCATCTTCGTCACCAACATTGAATCGCGCGATCCGCAGCAGATCATTGCCGGTAATGAAAAAGTGGTGCGTCCGCGTCTGGCCGATGCCGAGTTCTTCTTCAACACCGACCGTAAAAAGCGTCTGGAAGATAACCTGCCGCGTCTGGAAACCGTGCTGTTCCAGAAAGAGCTGGGTACGCTGCGTGACAAAACCGACCGTATTCAGGCGCTGGCCGGCTGGATTGCCGCGCAGATTGGCGCTGATGTCAATCACGCCACGCGCGCTGGCCTGCTGTCGAAGTGCGACCTGATGACCAATATGGTGTTCGAGTTCACCGACACCCAGGGTGTGATGGGCATGCACTACGCGCGCCACGATGGCGAAGCGGAAGATGTGGCGGTCGCACTTAACGAGCAGTACCAGCCGCGTTTCGCCGGTGACGATCTGCCGTCCAGCCCGGTGGCCTGCGCCGTGGCGATTGCCGATAAAATGGATACCCTGGCTGGTATCTTCGGCATCGGACAGCATCCGAAAGGCGATAAAGACCCGTTTGCGCTGCGTCGTGCCGCGCTGGGCGTGCTGCGTATCATCGTTGAGAAGAACCTGCCGCTCGATCTGCAAACCCTGACGGAAGAAGCGGTGCGCCTGTACGGCAGCAAGCTGAGCAACGCCAACGTGGTTGATGATGTCATCGACTTCATGCTGGGCCGTTTCCGCGCCTGGTATCAGGAAGAGGGCCACAGCGTTGACACCATTCAGGCGGTGCTGGCGCGTCGTCCAACCCGTCCGGCCGATTTCGATGCACGTATGAAGGCGGTTTCGCACTTCCGTACGCTGGAAGCGGCCTCGGCGCTGGCGGCGGCTAACAAGCGCGTGTCGAATATCCTGGCGAAAGCCACCGAAACCCTGAACGACAGCGTGCAGGCGTCCCTGCTGAAAGAGAACGCTGAAATTCAGCTGGCGACCTTTGTCACCGCGCTGGGCGACAAGCTGCAGCCGTACTTTGCGGAAGGCCGCTATCAGGATGCTCTGGTGGAGCTGGCGCAGTTGCGCGAAGCGGTGGATAACTTCTTCGACAACGTCATGGTGAATGCCGATGACGAAGCGGTGCGTATCAATCGCCTGACGCTGCTGGCGCAACTGCGCGAGCTGTTCCTGCAGGTGGCGGACATTTCGCTGCTGCAGTAAGCGATGGGCAGATGTGAACCGAAGGGACGAGCAATCGTCCCTTTTTTTGTTTCAGGCGGCAGAAGGGATGAACAGGCGCGCGTCGCGCAGCAGGTGATCGTTACCGCGACGGCGGGTGAAGCCGCTGCGGTCAAAGAATTCCAGAATCTGCACCGCGACTTTGCGGCCGGTACCCAGCTGGTTGCGGAAGTCAGCGGCGCTGGTGCTGCCTCCGGCGGCCGCGCGCTGACGAATCAGATCGGCGAAGATCTGGATCTGCGCGCTGCGGTAGTAGCGATCGCGCACGATCGCCGTGATATGGCCAAGACGCGCCGCGGTGAGCAATAAACCGCGAATCTGCTCTTCATCCTGCTGCAGCGCATCGGCAATATCGCGCACCCACAGTGGCTGGTCGCTGAATAGCGGCTCGACCTGCTGCCACAGCGTGGCTTCCTGTGGATTAAAGCGCGGCGCGAAGTCGGGCAGGTGCAGCCAGCCCTGTTTCTGCCGCAGCTCGCCATGTGCCAGCATCTGATCGATTAATCCCGGCACCAGCGGTGCCGGCGCATGCGGCAGCGCCACACGGCGCAGGCGATCGTGGCCGATGCCCGGCAACTCCGGGTGCTGCTGGTGGAAGGCGCTCAGCGCTTCCCGTAAACGCTGCTGCCAGGCGCTGGCCATGGTGTCGCTCATCAGGCTGGTCCCCAGCCGCACCGGATTCAGCGGCGGCAGCAGCGCGTCCAGCGCCGGCGCAGTGAGCTGGCGCGCCCAGCCGAGCTCGTCATACGCGGCCGGTTGATACGCCAGATGCGCCTGCAGGCTGGCGCTGTCATCCCGCGCCGCGGCCAGTTGCTGTAGCCACTGCAGGTAGTCCGGCTGGCGTTTACCGCGCTTTTTGCTGTCGCACAGCAGTACGCGTCCGCCGCCCAGCGTGTGCTGCGCATTGCTGTCGCGAATAATTATCCGATCGTTTTCCGCCAGCCACAGCGGCTGGCTGAGCACCAGTTCAGCCACATCGTCCGTGAGCTGGGTTAAGCGGCCGGTGACGTGGCTGGCCGCGTGATGCAGATGCACCGGCTGTGAGGCCGTTTTCAGCGGTTGCAGCAGGCGCAGTGCAACGATCAGCCGCTGCGTGCCGGCGGGACGTGGCTGCGCCAGCAGCCAGTCGCCGCGCGTAATCTGTGCTTTCTCTACGTCACCGACGATATTCAGCGCGATGCGCTCGCCCGCCTGGGCGCGCGTCACTGGCTGGTTCTGCGCATGCAGCGCCCGCACGCGCAGCGGCAGGTTCAGGCTGCTGAGCCACAGCGTGTCGCCCACCCTGACTTCACCGCTCAGCGCGGTGCCGGTGACCACCAGCCCGGTGCCTTTCAGCGTGAAAGCGCGGTCGATGGCGAGGCGGAAACGGCGACCAGGCTCAAACGCCGGTGCGTTCAGGCTGCTGAGGTGCTGGCGCAGCGTTTCAATGCCCTGCAGCGTATGGCTGCTGGTAACGAACTGCGCTGCCGCTGACCAGCCGAGCTGCTGCGTGAGCTGCGCGACCTGCTGCTGTACCTCCGCGATGCGTGCGGCGTCAACGCGGTCGGCTTTGGTCAGCGCCACGCTCAGCGGCGGCTGTCCGGCGAGGCTCAGCAGTTGTAAGTGCTCACGCGTCTGCGGCATCACGCCATCGTCACAGGCCACCACCAGCAGCGCATGATGAATGCCGCCGATGCCGGCCAGCATGTTGGCGAGAAATTTTTCATGGCCAGGCACATCAATGAAGCCCAGGGTGCGGCCATCGGGCTGCGGCCAGTAGGCATATCCGAGATCGATGGTCATGCCGCGCCGTTTCTCTTCCGGCAGGCGATCGGCATCAACACCGGTCAGGGCCTGCAACAGCGCGGTTTTACCGTGATCGACATGTCCGGCCGTGGCAATAATCATGGTACTAAGGTCCGTATCAGGGCGGCTTCGTCATCAAGGCAGCGTAAATCCAGCCACAGTTTGCCCTCCTGCAGGCGGCCAATCACCGGGCGTGCCAGCTGGCGCCAGCGTTGCGCCAGGGCGTTGAGCTGGCTGCCGTGACCGTCGCGTGGCGTGAAGGTGATAGCAAAGCTGGGCAGACGTTCGACCGGCAGCGAACCGCTGCCAATTTGCGAGGAACAGGCGGCGATCGCCAGCGAAAAATCGGCGCTGAAGGCGTGCTCCAGCGCCGGCATCAGACGTTCAGCCTGTTGCAGAATATCGTGCGCGCTGCGCGTCAGCAGGCGCAGTGTCGGCAGCGCCTCGTGCAGGGTTTCCGGCTGACGGTAGAGCTGCAGCGTCGCTTCCAGCGCCGCCAGCGTCATTTTATCGACGCGCAGTGCGCGCTTCAGCGGATGCTGTTGCAGCTGGTCAATCAGCGCTTTTTTGCCGACGATAATCCCGGCCTGCGGGCCACCCAGCAGTTTGTCACCGGAGAAGCTCACCAGGCTCACGCCGGCCGCAATCAGCTGCTGCGGCATCGGTTCAGGCGGCAATCCGTACGCCGTCATATCCACCAGCGAACCGCTGCCGAGATCGCTGATCACCGGCAGGCCGTGCGCGTCGCCTAACTGCACCAGCTCGGCTTCAGGCACGGCATGGGTAAAGCCCTGAATCTGGTAATTACTGGTATGTACCTTCATCAGCAGGCCGCTATCCCCGCCGATGGCGCCGCGATAATCCTTCAGATGGGTGCGATTGGTGGTGCCGACCTCCACCAATCGGCAGCCTGCCTGGCGCATCACGTCGGGAATGCGGAACGCGCCACCGATCTCCACCAGTTCGCCGCGCGACATAATCACGTCGCGGCCCGCTGCCAGGCTGGCCAGCATCAGCAGCACCGCCGCGGCGTTGTTATTGACGATACAGGCAGCTTCGGCGCCGGTTAGCTCGCACAGCAGTGCGCTGACCGCGCGATCGCGATGGCCGCGCGCCGCGTCGTCCAGCGCATACTCCAGCGTTACCGGCTGGCGCAAACAGGCGCTGACCGCCGCGATTGCGCGATCGCTGAGCTGCGCGCGCCCGAGGTTGGTGTGCAGCACGGTGCCGGTCAGGTTAAACACCGGGCGCAGCGCGCTTTGCTGCTGCTGCTGTGCGCGGCGCAGCGCTTCATCCGGCCAGCTGGCGTGCCAGTGCGGTAACGATTGATGTTGCTGAATGTGGTCGCGCGCCTCCTGCTGCATGCCGCGCAGCTGACGCGTGATAAAGGCGGTACCGGATTGTGCCAGCAGCGGCTGCAGCGCCGGATCGCGCAGCAGGCTGTCGATGGCAGGGAGCTGACTGTAGAGGGCTTTCATCACATCACTTAGTGGGTGGGCGGAACCGTACGGGCAAAGCTTTCCCGCTCGAACAGCGTTTCTGCCAGTTTAACCAGCGCCGGGCGATTGACGCACCAGTTGGGCAGCACGCGGCGAAAATTGAGATAGCCCAGGGTGCAGCCGGTGGCGATATCGGCGAGGTTGAGCGTGCCGCTGTTGAGCAACTCGCCCTGCGCGGCGGCGGTTTCCAGAGCGTCGAGGCCGCGCGCGATTTTCTCGCGATTACGCAGCAGCACCTCTTCCGATTGCCGATCACCGGGACGCATCTGTTCGCGCACGATCATCACCGCCGCATCATTGATGCCGTCGGCCAGCTTCTCCAGCTGGCGGATCTGCAGGGCGCGCAGTGCGTCGTCGGGCAGCAGGGCAGGCGCATCGCCACGCAATTCAATCACCTGAGCAATGATCGAGGAGTCAAACCAGGTCAGCTGCTGGTCATCAATGAAGGCCGGCACTTTACCCAGCGGATTGTACTGCGGGACGTGGCTGTCAGGCTCCCACGGAGAGTGGTTGACGAATTCAAACACCAGGCCCTTTTCCAGCAGGATCACTGAGATTTTGCGCACAAACGGGCTGGTATAGCTGCCAATCAGTTTCATCGAAGTCTCCGTGTGAATGATCAATTCAGGCAACAGGGATGACGCAGGTGAATAAACCTGGTCGCCATGAATGGCGACCCTACCTTGTCCGGCGTCCAATCATGCGCACATGGCATCAATCCCCGGGAAACATAAACGGATTCAGGCTGCTGCGCGCGAATCCTTCCTGCTCCATGCGGGCATCCAGCACCAGCGAGGCGAGATCGTCGGCCACCGGTTCCAGCGCCGGATCTTTCTCCTGGTATAGCATCTTCAGGTAGGTACCGCAGTCGCCGCAGCTTTCGGCTTTCACGGCGGCCTGCTCGCTGTCCAGCGACCAGTAATGCAGATCGCGCGTTTGCTCGCAGTTCGAGCACTTGCTGCGCACCACGTACCACTCGCTTTCGCACAGGTTACAGTGCAGATAGCGCAGACCCTGCTGGCCAACGTCCATGTGCACCACGCTGGCGACCGGCACACTGGCGCACACCGGGCAGAACTGACGGTGTTCGCCATATTCGGCCCGCGCTTTGCCGGGGATCATTGCTGCCATCTGCGCCCAGTAAATTGACAGCGCCGCCCAGATGAACGGGGCTTTATCACTGCTGACCTGGGCGAATTCGCCCTCCAGCAGCGCGCTGGCAAGGGTTTCCAGCTCGGTGGACGAGGCCTTCTCCAGATTCTCCAGTACCGCCAGCGCCTGGCCGCTCATCTCTGGCTTCAGCTCGGCGATCAGCGAATGCAGCAGCCGCTGCCAGTGCACATCGCGCGGGTAAGTGTGGATATCCAGCGGCGGTTTGTCCTGCTGCGCGCTCTCTGCCAGCCGCTGATGCAGATCGATCTGCAGCGGATGGTCATACAGCACGATTTCCTGGGCCTGCGCGATCACCGCGGCAAAACGCAGGTAGTCGCCCAGCGGATTTTTCGCCGCCAGATCACGCAACCGCGCCGCACGGCGGCTGTAGAGATTTTTCAGCCGGGGGAAAAGTAACGGCGGAACTTGCTCCGCCGTGTTCTTTTCGCTCTTCTCCAGCTGCTCCTGCGGGATGATGCGAATACTCATCAGGGACGTTTTTCCTGTTGTGTTTGGCGTTGGCGCTGCTCGCGATACCAGCGTGGGTGATGTTTCTTCGCCCACGCGGCCGGTACCCAGCCCTCAACCATGGCGGTAATGGTGCCTTTCACCCACAGGGCGGCATAAATATGCACCATAATCGTCATGATCAGTGCCACAGCCGAGACCGAATGCACCACCAGCGCGGCGCGAATCAGCGGAATGGTGAAGTACCCGGCGAACCAGGGGCGCCAGATGACAATTCCGCTCGCCAGCAGCAAGACTAAGCTGATGATAGCAGCCCAGAACACACACTTCTGCCCGAAGTTGTATTTCCCGGTATCGCCCACTTCTTCATTACGCACGATTTTGCGGATATTTTTCGCCCATACCAGATCGTCGCGCTGGATAAGATTGTGCTTCCAGTAGCGTAAGAACATGATAATAAAGGCTGCAAACATCACCACGCCAACGAACGGGTGCAGGATACGCGCCAGCTGTGGCGTGCCGAGCACGTGCATCAGCCAGTTAAACGACGGGAAAAAGAAACCCAGTCCGCTGAGCGCGGCAAACACAAAACAGAACGCGACAATCCAGTGATTGATGCGTTCCGGCGCGCTGTAGCGCACCAGACGATCGCGCTTTTTCATTATTCGCGCTCCTCTTTTTCATGCAGGTTTTCGTCGTCGTCCTCTTCCACCCGGTTCGGACCGACACCAACGTAGTGGAACACCGCGGCGGCGAAGGTGGCGGCAAAGCCGATAGCAGCCAGCGGTTTCCAGACGCCTTTCCAGAAGGTGACCGCCGGGCTGATGCTCGGGTTGGCCGGCAGGCCGTGATACAGCTGCGGTTTGTCGGCGTGGTGCAGCACGTACATGACGTGGGTGCCGCCGACGCCAGCCGGATCGTACAGCCCGGCGTTGGCATAGCCGCGCGTGTTCAGCTCGGCGACGCGATCGGCAGCCAGCTGCTGCATATCACTTTTGCTGCCGAAATGAATCGCCCCGGTCGGACAGGTTTTCACGCACGCCGGTTCCTGACCGACGTTAACGCGATCGACGCACAGCGTGCATTTATACACGCGGTTGTCGTCTTTATTCAGCCGCGGCACGTCAAACGGACAGCCGGCGATGCAGTAGCCGCAGCCAATGCACTGTTCCGACTGAAAATCGACGATCCCGTTCGCGTACTGAATAATCGCGCCTTCCGACGGGCAGGCTTTCAGACAGCCGGGATCGGCACAGTGCATGCAGCCATCCTTGCGGATCAGCCACTCCAGCTTGCCGTTCTCCTCGACTTCCGAGAAACGCATCACCGTCCAGGATTTGGCGGTCAAATCCGCCGGGTTGTCATACACCCCGACGTTGTGACCGACCTCATCGCGAATGTCATTCCACTCCGAACACGCCACCTGACAGGCTTTGCAGCCAATACAGGTGGTGACGTCGATCAGCTTGGCCACTTCCTGCTGATGATTACGCGCCTGCGGGGCAGGCGTGAAACCATTGGTGGCGGAGCGGCGGATAATGTCTTGCGATTGATAAGCCATCTTCGTTCTCCGTTACACCTTCTCGACGTTAACCAGGAACGCCTTAAACTCCGGCGTTTGCGTGTTGGCGTCACCGACAAATGGCGTCAGGGTGTTGGCGATAAAGCCTTTTTTCGCCACGCCCTGATAGCCCCAGTGAATCGGGATGCCAATGGTATCGACAGTTTTGCCATCGACGTTGAGCGGACGCAGGCGCTTGGTGACCACCGCTTTGGCTTTGATATAGCCGCGGTTGGAACTCACTTTCACCGTATCGCCCTGAGCGATGCCGAGCTTGTTTGCCAGCTTCTCGCCAATCTCCACAAACTGTTCCGGCTGCGCGATGGCGTTGAGCAACGCGTGTTTGGTCCAGTAGTGGAAATGCTCGGTCAGACGATACGTGGTGCCGACATACGGGAACTGCTCCGCTTTGCCCATCGCCGCCAGATCGTCTTTGAACACGCGCGCGGCCGGGTTGGAGACCACGTCAGGATGCAGCGGATTGGTGCCGAGCGGCGTTTCAAACGGCTCGTAGTGCTCCGGGAACGGTCCTTCTGCCATTTTGTCGATGGCGAACAGGCGGCCCATGCCTTCCGGCTGCATGATAAACGGCCCGACGTTACTGCCCGGCGCGGCCGTGCTGTAGTCCGGAATATCCATACCGCCCCACTTGCTGCCATCCCATTTGAGGATCTGGCGTTTCGGATCCCACGGGTTGCCCTGCGGGTCGGCGGAGGCGCGGTTATACAGGATGCGGCGGTTCAGCGGCCACGCCCAGCTCCAGTTCAGCGTATTACCCAGCCCGCTCGGATCGGTGTTATCGCGGCGCGCCATCTGGTTACCGTCCGGTGTCCAGCTACCGGCGAAAATCCAGCAGCCGCTGCTGGTGCTGCCGTCATCTTTCAGATGAGCAAAGGTGCTGAGCTGCTGGCCTTTTTTCACCAGCAGCGTGCCTTTGTCATCGTAGATGTCCGCCAGCGCTTTGCCGTTGCTCTCCATCGCCACCTCTTCCGAGGCCGGATTGTCGGGCGTCAGGTAGTTCCAGGTCATGTTCAGTACCGGCTCTGGCTGTGCACCGCCTTCGCGCGCATACATCTCACGCAGGCGCAGATAGATACCGGAGAGAATTTCACCGTCGTTGAGCGCTTCGCCCGGCGCATCCTGACCTTTCCAGTGCCACTGCAGCCAGCGGCCGGAGTTGACGATTGAGCCGTTCTCCTCGGCAAAGCAGGTTGACGGCAGACGGAACACTTCGGTCTGAATCTGCGCCGGATCGACATCGTTAAACTCGCCGTGATTTTGCCAGAAGGTCGAGGTTTCGGTGTTGAGCGGGTCGATGGTGACGAGGAACTTCAGCTTCGACAGCGAATCGATCACTTTGCGCTTGTTCGGGAACGACGCCACCGGGTTAAAGCCCTGGCACAGATAGCCGTTGACCTTGCCCTGCGACATCATCTCGAAGTACTGCAGCACGTCGTAGCCTTTGTCCCACTTCGGCAGCCAGTCAAAGCCCCAGCTGTTCTCCGCCTGCGCTTTATCGCCAAAGAAGGCTTTCATCATGCTGACGAAGAATTTCGGGTAGTTGCCCCAGTAATTCACCTGGCCCGGCAGCGTCGGCTTCGGCGTGTTCGCCGCCAGATAGCTGGTGAGATCGGTCTGTTTTTCCGACGGCAGCGTCATATAGCCCGGCAGGCTTTGCGACAGCAGGCCGAGATCGGTCAGACCCTGAATATTGGAGTGTCCGCGCAGCGCATTGACGCCGCCGCCGGCCATCCCCATATTGCCCAGCAGCAGCTGAATCATCGCCATGGTGCGAATGTTCTGCGCCCCGACCGAGTGCTGTGTCCAGCCCAGTGCATACAGGAACGAGGTGGTGCGGTCGCGCGCGCTGGTTTCACCAATCAGCTCACAGACGTGCAGGAAATCCGCTTTTGGCGTGCCGCAGATGCGCTCGACCATTTCCGGCGTATAACGGCTGACGTGCTGCTTCAGCAGATTCCAGACGCAGCGCGGATGGTTCAGGCTGTCATCGCGTTTGGCAAAGCCGTCGTCGCCCAGCTCGTAGTTCCAGCTGGTTTTGTCATATTTGCGATTGGCTTCGTCGTAGCCGCTAAACAGGCCGTCGTCGAAATGGTAATCCTCCCGCACGATCAGGCTGGCATTGGTGTACGCCTGCACATATTCATGCTGGATTTTGTCATTCTGCAGCAGCCACAGCAGCACACCCGACAGGAAGGCAATGTCGGTGCCGGGGCGGATAGGCGTGTAAAAGTCTGCCACCGATGCCGTGCGCGTGAAGCGCGGATCGATAACAATCAGTTTGGCTTTGTTGTGAATTTTGGCTTCCATCGCCCAGCGGAAACCGACCGGATGCGCCTCAGCAGCGTTTCCGCCCATCACCACAACCAGATTGGCATTACGGATGTCGACCCAGTGGTTGGTCATCGCACCGCGACCAAATGTTGGAGCAAGACTTGCTACCGTTGGTCCGTGTCAGACGCGTGCCTGGTTGTCGACCGCCAGCATACCGAGCGATCGGGTAAATTTTTGCGTTAAGTAGCCGGTTTCGTTGCTGGAGGCCGAAGCGCACAGCATGCCGGTGGAGAGCCAGCGGTTTACCGTCACGCCGGCGGCGTTCTGCGCGATAAAGTTGGCGTCGCGATCGGCTTTCATCAGCTGCGCGATGCGCGTAAAGGCGTCATCCCAGCTGATGCGCTGCCATTTGTCGGAGCCTGGCGCACGGTATTCCGGATATTTCAGACGGCTGTCGCTGTGGACAAAATCAAGCAGGCCCGCGCCTTTCGGACAGAGCGCGCCGCGGCTCACCGGATGGTCCGGATCCCCTTCGATGTGGAAAATGGTCTCTTTGGCGTTCTTTGCGCCATCGCCGAGGCTGTACATTAACAGGCCACAGCCGACTGAGCAGTAAGTGCAGGTATTACGGGTTTCGCGGGCACGCAGCAACTTATACTGCCGTGTTTCCGCCAGCGCGGCTTCCGGCGTAAAGCCGAGCAGTGCTGCCGTGGTTCCTGCCATACCGCCAGCGCAGATCTTGAAGAATTTTCTTCGGCTGACGTTCATGGGTAATCCTTGAGTCGACATTGCTGTAATAATTTTTTTGCGCTGGATGGAGCCGGGGTTCAGAATGGCTCCACGCAGGATTGCGTCAAAAGCGACCTGATATTACCACTACTTTAATGTGGTTGTTATGCGAGACGAGAGAAGTGAAAGCGAAACAGCAAAAAAGTAACCAGAATGTGAATGAGATCGCAGGACTGAGCCAGACCACCGTATGGCAGCGCCACGCGATTACTGAAGCGGAAAGCGACTGGCTGGCGCAGGAAGTGCCGGTGGCGCTGGTCTACAACGGTATTTCACACGTGGTGATGATGGCGACGCCGGATAATCTGCAGGCTTTTGCGCTCGGTTTTTCGCTCTCTGAAGGCATTATTGAGCAACCCGGCGAGATCTATGGCATGGATGTGGTGCCGGGCTGCAATGGGTTCGAAGTGCAGATCGAACTCTCCAGCCGGCGTTTTATGGCGCTGAAGGCGCAGCGTCGCGCCATGGCGGGCCGCACCGGTTGCGGTGTATGCGGGGTGGAGCAGCTGGATCAAATCGGCAAGCCGGTGCAGCCGCTGCCGTTTACGCAGACCTTCGATCTGGCCTGCCTCGATAACGGGCTGGCACAGCTGCGCGATTTCCAGCCCATCGGCAATCTGACCGGTTGTACGCACGCCGCCGCGTGGATGTCGCCGCAGGGCGAACTGCAGGGCGGCTGCGAAGACGTGGGTCGCCACGTGGCGCTGGATAAGCTGCTGGGTCAGCGCAGCCAGCAGCACTGGCAGCAGGGCGCGGTGCTGGTTTCCAGCCGCGCCAGCTATGAGATGGTGCAAAAATCTGCCATGTGCGGCGTAGAGATCCTGTTTGCCGTCTCGGCCGCCACCCAGCTGGCGGTTGAAGTGGCCGAGCGCTGTAACCTGACGCTGGTCGGTTTTTCTAAACCGGGACGCGCCACGGTGTACAGCCATCCGCAGCGTCTGATCAACGGTTGATGAGCGATACATGCCGGGAATCTCACCGTTCGCGGCATGCGGCGTACCGGGAGGTGTCAGGCAATCTTTTATTACGCTGCGCTTTTTCTGGTTAGCCTGCTAAATAATATGCATGCAATAGTTTTTAATGTGACATTCTTTTCGATAGGAATGAAGAAGTTGATGCGCTATCATTAACGTCTCAATTAATAATAATATATTCATTATGGCTTTAATTAAAAAGCTGCGGCAGCTGAATCGCAGGCGTAATTATTTAAAGAAAGAGATTAAATATTCTCTTGATCTTTATTTTGCAGCAAGGAAATGGAAAAAGACTTCAAGCCAAAAACCGAATAGACAGGATATCAAATCCATTCTGCTGGTTCGCAATGAAGGTAAAATCGGCGATGCCATCGTTTCTACGTGTTTTCTCAGAGCGCTGTTTGAAGCCGGGTATCGTGTAGATATTCTGGCGGTAAAGGAGAATGAGAGCCTTTTCCGACACAACCCGTATATTCACAACATCTATCTCTCGGAGAGTTTCAGCGATTGTCATCAGCGCGATAAATATGACACCGCCATCGGGAATGAGGTCGTTACCCTTCTGAGAGACAATGCTTACGATTTATTGATCGATACGGCTATCTGGCAAACCGCGCTGTATATGCCCAAAATGATTGCCGATATCAATCCTAAAATGACGCTGGGTTTCAACAAGCCTGGCTGGCTTAAACCTTACGATATCAACATTCAGTTCGATCACCTTAATAACCACGTTAAAAATATCTATCGTGCGGTTCTTGACTATCTTCAGGTTGAGACGGTTGATGGGCTGAATTATGAAATATTTTATCCTGAGCGCATTGATGCCGAAATTCACCAGTCCGGCATGTTTTCCGCTGATGAGCACAATATTTTAATCAATATTTATGCCAGTCATGCCGATCGTGACCTCTCTGAGCAGCAGCTGAATGAGCTAATCGGGGCGATTGTCAGGCACAATGCGGCCACCAATATCGTGGTGCTCGATCACAAAGGCGCGCTGGAACAGGCGTCGCTGCACCCCGCGAAGTTATACCGCGTTCCCTCGCTGTATCACGCTTTCGCTGCGGTTAAGAAAAGTGATTGCGTGATTACTCCCGATACCGCCGTGGTGCATATCTCGGCGGCTTATAACAAAGCCCTGGTTGGCATCTATCAGGACTCACTGAAAAATAATCAGCTGTGGTCGCCTGGCTACAGTAACGGCCATCAGATATTTTCCGATGAGTTTGTTTTTAAAAATGACGGACGGCTGGTTGAGAAAATAAGCCAAAAAATCCATACGCTGGTTCAGCCATAATCGATGAGGTCACTGTGCCGTCAGTACGGTGACCGTGCATCGGGCAGTTCCTTACACCACCTGCACCGCTAACGCCTGCTGCAGAGCGCTGAGCGCACCGGGCTTTGCCGCGCCGCCGTCGCAAATCAACAGATCGATATCGCCGACAGGGGCGTACTGGGTACGGCTGATCACGCCGAGTTTGCTGTGATCCGCCAGCAGCAGGGTGCGGCTGGCCTGCTGTACCATGGCGTGCGCGATGGCGGCTTCATGCGGATGGAAACTGCTGGCGCCGTTTCGTGCGTCGATGCCGACCGGTGACAGCAGCGCCACGTCGGCGCGATATCGATAAATTTCCCCCACCGTCATTTCTCCCCGCGTCTGCTGCGCGCCGGCCATCATCATGCCGCCCAGCAGCAGCACCTGGTTATTCAGGGTTTCATGCTCTTCGGCCGCGCTAAGCGCCAGTGCCGCCTGCAGACTGTTGGTGATGATGGTCAGGCCGGACATGGTGCGCAGCTCTTCAGCCAGCAGCGTGGTGGTGGTGCCGGCATCGAGGAACAGCGTCTGGCCGGGCTGCAGATGTTGTACCGCCGCGGCGGCAATCGCGCGTTTCTCTCTGGCCTGTGCGTTACGGCGCACCTGCAGCGGTGGCTCCGGCGGGCTCTCCAGCGCCACCAGACCGCCATGTACGCGGCGCGCCAGCCCCTGCGCCTCAAGCGAAATGATATCGCGCCGTGCCGTTTCCCGTGAAATGCCCAGCTCTTTGATGATGCGTTCAGTGCTGAGCTGATGTTGCGTGCTCAGCAGCGCGCGGATGCGATGTAAACGGGTTTCCTGCAGCATGACGTTTCCCTGTGGCAGAGCGAAGCTGGGCCTAAGCTTACCTGAGTGTCATCGTGGCGTCATGTGTATTTGGTTGTATTTGTGTATTTGGTTGCATTTTTCACTAAAGCAGGCATGATGTTCGCAGAGATCAGGCTGCAAACACCCCTTTCACCTTCGCAACGGGAGTTACCATGGTTACACGTTCCACCATCATGGATACCAACAGTTTTCGCGCCGAACACGCCGACGCGCTGGATCCGGCCACCCGCACTCTGACGGACAAGCGCAGCAAAGTGCTGGGCGAATCGTATCGTCTGTTTTATCGCAAGCCGGTGCATCTGGTGCGCGGCGAAGGGCAGTATTTGTGGGATGCGGCGGGTAACAAATATCTGGATGTGTATAACAATGTGGCGAGCATCGGCCACTGCCATCCGGCGGTCATTGAGGCGGTGAATCAGCAGATGAAGATGCTGAACACGCACACGCGTTATTTGCACGAGCGCATTCTTGATTACAGCGAAGCGTTGCTGGCGACCACGCCGGAAGCCATCGATCGCGCCATGTATATGTGTACCGGCTCAGAAGCCAACGATTTGGCGATTCGCGTGGCGCGCGCCTGGAGCGGCGGCACCGGCATTATTGTCTCGCAGGAGGCGTACCACGGTACCAGTGATTTGACCTCTGGCGCGTCACCGGCGCTGGGTAGCGGTCAGCCGCTGGCCGCGACCACCCGCCTGGTGCCACCACCGGATGCTTATCGTGTCGATGCGCCCGACCTCGGGGCATGGTTCGCCGATCAGATACAGCAGCAGATTGATGACATGAAAGCGCACGGCATTAAATTCGCCGGTTTCCTCGCCGACTCGATCTTCTCCTCCGACGGCGTGCTGCCTAATCCGCGCGGATTCCTGCAGCAAGCGGTGGATGTGGTGCATGCTAACGGCGGTATTTTTATCGCTGATGAAGTGCAGCCCGGCTTTGCCCGCACCGGCGATGCCTTCTGGGGCTTTGCCCGTCACGGCGTGGTGCCGGATGTGGTCACCACCGGTAAGCCGATGGGCAACGGTATTCCGGTTTCCGGCCTGCTGGCGAAAAGCGACGTGCTGGCCGCGTTCAGCGACGAGATCCCTTATTTCAATACTTTTGGCGGCAACCCGGTGGCGATGGCCGCTGCGCAGGCGGTGCTGACGGTGATTCAGGAAGAGGGGCTGCAGGAGCATAGCCGCGTGGTCGGCGCACAGCTGCTGGCGGAGCTGCAGAAGCTGATGGATCGCCATGACTGCATTGGTGATGTGCGCGGTGCCGGGCTGTTTATTGGGTTTGAGCTGGTGCAGGATCGCAGCAGTAAGACGCCGGACAAAGCGCTGGCGCTGGATTTGATCGAGAAACTGCGCGATCACCATGTGCTGACGTCGGTGGCCGGGCCGTACGGCAACGTGCTGAAACTGCGTCCGCCGCTGGCGTTCCAGAGCGGTGATATCGACTGGCTGGTGGGAGCACTGGATAAGTCGCTGACCGAGCTGGGGCGTTAATTATTCAGATTTCAGGTCGCCATGAATGGCAACCCGACTGCATAATGTGCCAGATGCGCGTTGATGCGCATCTGGCATATATTAAAAGGACATCACGCCGCGGCAGTTTCCTGGGCAAAAATCTGCTCCATCTTCTGCCACGCCTGTGCCACATCATCATCGAGATTGAACAGGCCGGAGGTGCCGACAATAAACACGTCGACGCCCGAGGCGGCAATCTGCTTAAAGGTGCGCGCATTGCACGACCCATCGATTTCGGTCAGATAGTGATAACCGTGCGTTTCCCGCATAGCGATCAGCTGGCGAATTTTGTTCAGCGTTTCCGGAATAAATTTCTGTCCGGCGAAACCGGGATCGACCGACATCACCGTCACTTTATCCAGCAGATGCGCATATTCACGAATGCTGTCGGCTGGCGTAGCCGGATTCAGCACCACGCCGCAGCGACGGCCAGCCTCTTTAATTTGCGTCAGCAGGCGAAAAATTTTGTTATTCGCCGTCTCCGGATGGAAACTGATAATATCCGCACCGGCATCAATGCACATCGGAATAATATCTTCCGGGTGGTTCACCATTAAATGCACATCAATCGGCACATCGGTAATTTTACGCAGGTTCTCAATAAAGAACGGCGACAGCGTAATATTCTTAACATAGCTGCCATCCATAATATCGACATGATAGAACGAGGCGCTGGCGTTCATCGCTTCGATCTGCTCGCGGAAGCGGGTCAAATCCATGCACATCAGGGACGGTGAAAAGCGGGCGTTCATGCTGATTTCCTCATTACGCAAACAGCGCCCGCAGGCGCTGTCTGTGACATCAATGGAAGAACGAAATAATATGGCCGAGCACAATGCCGACGATACCGAAGTCCGCATCACCAAAGGTGGTGGACGCGAAGCCAAGGTCACCCATCAGCGGCAGCAGAATGGCGGGCAGGAAGGAGATCAGCAGCCCCTGGACAAAGGAACCGATGATGGCACCGCGCCGTCCGCCGGTGATGTTGCCGTAGACGCCAGCGGTCGCGCCGCAGAAGAAGTGCGGCACCAGGCCCGGCACAATCACGCTCAGACCGAACAGCGGGCACAGGAACATGCTGATCAGACCGGCGGCGAAGCTGCACAGGAAGCCGATGATCACGGCGTTCGGTGCGAACGGGAAGACCGTCGGGCAATCCAGCGCTGGTTTTGCGTTCGGCACCAGTTTATCGGCGATGCCTTTAAACGCCGGGACGATCTCGGCAATCACCATGCGTACACCGGCAAGAATGATGTAAACACCCGCAGCAAAGGTGATTGACTGGATAATGGCAAAGACGATGAAGTTCTGGCCGCCGCTCACCTGGCTTTCGGTAAACTCTTTACCAGCGACCAGTACCAGCGCGACAAACAGAATCATCATGGTCAGCGAAATCGCCACGGACGAGTCGCGCAGGAAGTTGAGGGTTTTGGGTACTTTCAGCTCTTCAATTGACGGGCTGCCTTTGCCCACCGCTTTGCCGACCAGCGCCGACAGCAGGTAGCCGGTCGAGCCAAAGTGGCCCAGCGCCAGGTCGTCCGAGTTGGTGATTTTGCGGGTGAACGGCTGCAGAATCGCCGGACATACCACCATCATGGTGCCGAGAATCAGCGAGCCGATCAGCACCAGCCAGAAGCCGTGCACGCCGCCCACCGACAGGATCACCGCCAGCATGGCCGACATATACAGCGTATGGTGCCCGGTCAGGAAGATGTATTTCAGCGGCGTGATGCGCGCCAGCACAATATTCACCAGCATACCGAACACCATGATCATCGCGGTTTCGGTACCGTAGTTTTTCTGTGCCAGCGCGGCCATTGCATCAGTATTCGGCACTACGCCCTGAATATTGAACGAGTGCTCGAATAGCTGGCTGAAGATGGTCAGGGTGGCCGCAATTAAGTTGGCCCCGGCGATAAGAATAACAAAACCCATGATGGTTTTTAGCGTACCGGAAATCACATCGGATACCGGTTTCTTTTGCAGTAATAAACCAATCAGGGAAAAAAGGCCGACAAGTATAGCGGGTGTTCCAAGAACATCCTTAATTATAAACTGCAGCATAAATTACTCCGTGTGAGTAAATTTCGTCGGGTCAATTACAGGTTGTCGGCGAGAATTTCTTTGATTCTGGCGTTATCCAGTAAATTGCTCAGGCCAAATACCTGTGCGCTGTGGCTCGACAGCTGGTCAGCGATATCTTTAGCGCTGATGATAATATCGGCCTGCTCAGATTTGGCAGAGGTTAAATCGGTATGACCCACTTCAGCCTCTTTACCCAGCTCCTTAATAATTTTCTTCACGTTCATTTCCACAATGAAGCTGCTGCCTAAACCGTTTCCACACACAATCAGTACTTTTTTCATTTTCAGGTTTCTCTGGTGATTAATCTTTAATGACAGCTTCAATCGCTGGCAGGGTCGATGCCGACAGCAACTGCTGCAGGCGGGATTCGTCGCTGAACACCTCAGCCAGCGCGGTGATCATCTGAATATGATCGTCGCCAGACAGGGCGCACAGCATAATAACGACAAACACCGGGTCGTTTTCATCGGCGGCAAAATTCACACCTTGTTTTACGTGCAGCAGCGACAGGCCGTTTTTGCGCGCACCCTGTTCCGGACGCGCATGCGGCATCGCCAGACCCGGCGCCAGCACATAATAGGGCCCCAGCTCAGCGTGCGACGTAAAGATCGCATCCAGATAAGCCGGGGTAATTGCCCCCTCCGCCAGCAGCGGCTCGGCCGATAAACGCACTGCTTCCTGCCAGTCGCTAACGTCGTCTATTACCCGGATATGTTGCGGTGTCAGCCATTGAGTGAGCATCAGTAATTCCTGTTTATTCGTCGATGCGGTGCACTGTAGGTGATTTTATCGCCTGGGTTCTGTGATGTTGCTCGCAAAAGTTAGCGCTAACACGAATGATGTTAAAAAGTGTGTTAGCGATAACATTTTTGCGCGCGCGGTTTGTCACGCTGAGGCCGGGGTGACATGCTCAGGCCAGCGAAAATTACGCAGCCAATGAGACATGCCCGATTCTGTGGTTTTTAACATGGCACCAATTTGCTTTTGGTTTTAAGCTGCGTGCGGATAAATCGAGCGCTACCCGGAACCAGCAGGGTAGAGACAGGAGAACGCATGACAGAAAAACGACGGCGCAGTACCGGCAAAAGCACGCTGGCCGATGTTGCCCGTTTGGTCGGTGTCAGCGCCATGACGGCGTCGCGCGCTTTGCGTATGCCGGAGAAAGTGTCGCCCGAAATTCGCGCAAGGATCGACGCGGCCGTCGCGGAACTGGCCTATGTGCCCAACGTGCAGGCGCGTAACCTGGCGTCAGCCTCGTCGCGGCTGATCACCATGGTGGTACCCTCATTTGCGACGCCGGGCAGCGCGATTGTGTCAGAGGCGCTGCAGGAGGTGCTGCGGCCGCAGGGCTATAACATGATGCTGGCCGAAGCCAATCATTCGGCGGCGGAGGAGAGCGAGCTGATCGAGATGCTGCTCTCTTACAACCCGGCCGCGATGGTGCACTTCAATTTCGACAATGCCGCCGAAGCGCAGCGCCTGCTGAGCAACTCCGGCCTGCCGGTGATGGACATCGGCGGCGTGCATCAGGATTCTGCCGGCATCAGCATCGGCGTGGACTATGCGAAAGCCATTCGTCAGCTGGTAAACAGCCTGGTGGAGCGCGGCTATCGCCATCCCGGCCTGCTGTGCACACAAACGCATAGCACTATTTTCCGTCAGCTGCTCAATGGCTGGCACAGCGGGATGCTGGCGCTGAATCTGGCACCGCACCGCGTGGTGACCTCACCAAAAATGCCCACCTTTGCCGCCGGCCACAGCCTGCTGGCAGAGATCCGTCTCACCTGGCCGGAACTGGACGTCCTGATCTGTACCAGCGATGAAGTGGCGTGCGGCGCCATCATGGCCTGTCACGCAGCCGGCGTCTCGGTGCCCAGCCAGCTGGCGATTGCCAGCATCGGCGGTGGCCCGCTGGCGGCGGTATGTTCGCCGCCGCTGACCAGCATTGTGCTGCCGTACGAGGAGATGGGGCGCATGGCCGGTAAACGCCTGCTGGCGGCACTCAACGGCGACGAGCCGCCTGCCATCAATGAGCTGCCGGTGCAGCTTAAGCTGCGCGCCAGTACGCACAAGGTGTAGCCGTGTGTGCGCACCTTTTGCCAGATTGATCAAATCCTTATCATTACTAAGGCATTGATAACCCTTTTCCGGATCATGATTTTAACTATAATGATCCGACTGCTTATGCGGCACACCAGCAAGGTTGTGCTGCCAAACACTAAATGGAGAGGAAGAACATGAGTTATTCACTGCCATCCCTGCCGTACGCCTACGACGCACTGGAACCGCACTTCGACAAGCAGACGATGGAAATCCATCACACTAAACATCACCAGACCTACGTTAACAACGCCAACGCGGCGCTGGAAGGTACCGAATTCGCAAACCTGCCGGTTGATGAACTGATCACCAAACTGGATCAGCTGCCAGCAGACAAAAAAGGCCCACTGCGTAACAACGCTGGCGGCCACGCTAACCACAGCCTGTTCTGGAAAGGCCTGAAAACCGGCACCACGCTGCAGGGCGACCTGAAAGCGGCAATCGAAAAAGATTTCGGTAGCGTTGAGAAATTCCAGGAAGAGTTCGAGAAAGCGGCCGCGACCCGTTTTGGCTCTGGCTGGGCGTGGCTGGTGAAAAAAGGCGACAAGCTGGCGGTCGTTTCAACCGCTAACCAGGACAACCCGCTGATGGGCGAAGCCATCGCCGGCGTGTCTGGTTTCCCAATCATCGGTCTGGATGTGTGGGAGCACGCTTACTATCTGAAGTATCAGAACAAGCGCCCTGACTACATCAAAGCGTTCTGGAACGTGGTGAACTGGGACGAAGCAGCGGCACGTTTCGCCTCGGCAAAATAAGTTCTGGCTTACGCTATGTGAATAACCGGTGCCTGCGTGCACCGGTTTTTTTATCGCCATCCTAAACCGCAGCTCAACAAACTCCACGTCATGACCAGGCTAAAGTGGTTATTAACGCGCCGTTGATAATTTGGGGCATACAGTAGCCTTCAGTTATCTCGCGACGTAAAAATAATCATGTCTATTATTACACATTCTGAGCCGGACTCCGTTTCGTCGGCCGCGCTGTTTATACCTTTAGTCAGTGGAAAGCTGCGGCCAAATAAGCTGTGGAATAGCCAGCAATTTCGCCTGAAATTTGCCTTAAGGTCAGCGGTATTTCCACTGACCACCTTTAATTATCTCCATCAGCTGGCCAAACTCTCTTTTCTGCCGCAGCTGTTAAACAGCCAGGGCTTACTGCCGGCTAAGCCGCATCGCCCGTATTTGCGCGCAGGTTTCAGCGTGGCGCAGCGTGCGCAGGCGATTCTCGATCATTATCAATTAATGGATCGGCTGGCGAATAATCAGCTGCGCCAGTTGCTGCTGAGCCCGAGCGGTAATCTCCTTGCCCGTTTCACCGGCAAAAACGAGGAGCAGTTTGCGATTTATTGCTGCTCCGGCCATTACGACCGGGAAGGGGAAATTACGCTGCTGCTTAATTATCAGGATATGACGCTGGCCTCGCTGTCATTCTCTATTATTCAGGAACAGCAGCAGCGCACGCTATTAATTGGGGGCTTGCAGGGGCCGCGGAAACATATTTCCAGTGACGTTATTCGCGATGCCACCAAAGCCGCGCACGGCGTATTTCCCAAGCGTCTGCTGATGGAAGCAGTATTTATTCTGGCGGCACAGTGCGGCGTACAGGCCATTACCGCCGTCGGCGATACCACCCATGTTTTCCGCAGTCTGCGCTACCGTCACAGCAAAGGTGATAAATTCTTTGCCAGCTATAGCGAGTTCTGGCTGTCACTGGGCGGGGAAATGCGGGGTGATGAGCTGTTTACGCTGCCGCTGAGCATGGCACGTAAAGATCTGGAAGAGATTGCCAGCAAGAAGCGCGCGGAGTATCGCCGCCGCTATGCCTTGCTGGATACGCTGGCGCAGCAGGTGCTGCAGGCTGCCGGGGCAGAACGCGACGTGGCCCACGCCGCGTAACGGTAATCAGAACGGCTGCTTCGCGTAGCCGGTCATCACCTTCAGCCCCATCTCGCGTCCCAGCGCGGTCATCGGGTGTACCACCACCAGGCCGCGCACGCTTTTCTTCAGCGCGCCCATGTTCGCCTGCTCTTTTTTGGTGATTTCACGGCTGAACGGCAGCTTTTTCAGCTGCTGGGCTTCTTTGCTCAGTTTCTCTTCGCGCACGTTGCGCAGACGCTCAATCTCCTGCACCAGCGTCTCTTTCTCTTTCAGCAGCGCGCCAAGCTTTTCGGCATCGCCCGCTTCCAGCAGCTGCGGTTCTTTGCGATTCAGCGCGTCCAGCTGGTCGCTGAGACGTTTAATCTCGGCTTTTTCTTGTTCTTTCATTGGGAAAACTCATTAAGGAAAACAGGCAAAGGATACATCAAATCCGCCCGCTTTTGCAGCGCAGCGACAACAGAGGCAACGGGATAATCGGGTGCAGCGCGGCGTGCGGGCAAAAAAATACCCAGCGCAAGGCTGGGTATTGGCTGGAATTACAGAATGAAGCGGCTGAGATCTTCGTCGGCCACCAGTTCATCCAGATGCTGACCAACGTATTCGGCATCGATGGTGATCGATTCGCCGTGGCGATCGCTGGCGTCGTAGGAGATATCTTCCATCAGACGCTCCAGCACGGTGTGCAGACGACGTGCACCGATGTTCTCGGTGGTTTCGTTCACCTGCCACGCCGCTTCGGCGATGCGACGGATGCCGTCTTCAGTGAATTCAACGTTAACGCCTTCGGTGCCCATCAGCGCTTTGTACTGTACGGTCACGGACGCGTTCGGCTCGGTCAGGATGCGTTCGAAATCATTGACCGTCAGCGCCTGCAGCTCAACGCGAATCGGCAGACGACCCTGCAGCTCCGGAATCAGATCCGACGGGCTGGCCACCTGGAACGCACCAGAGGCGATAAACAGGATATGGTCGGTTTTAACCATGCCGTGTTTAGTGGACACGGTGCAGCCTTCCACCAGCGGCAGCAGATCGCGCTGTACGCCTTCACGTGACACATCCGGGCCCGACGACTGGCCGCCGCGCTTACAGATTTTGTCGATTTCGTCGATGAACACGATACCGTGCTGTTCAACCGCGTCGATGGCGTCCTGCTTCAGCTCTTCCGGATTCACCAGCTTGGCCGCTTCTTCTTCAATCAGCAGCTTCATCGCATCTTTGATTTTCAGCTTACGCGGTTTCTGCTTCTGGCCGCCGAGGTTCTGGAACATCGACTGCAGCTGGCTGGTCATCTCTTCCATGCCCGGAGGCGCCATGATTTCAACGCCCATCGGCGCAGCAGCCAGATCGATCTCAATCTCTTTGTCATCCAGCTGGCCTTCGCGCAGTTTTTTGCGGAACGACTGGCGGGCAGCGGACGGCTCAGCGCTCTGCTCCGGCTGGCCCCAGTTGTTTTTCGCTGGCGGGATCAGCACATCCAGAATGCGATCTTCTGCCATCTCTTCGGCGCGATATTTGTTTTTCTCGATCGCCTGGCTGCGCACCATCTTGATGGCGGAGTCCGTCAGATCGCGAATAATCGAATCCACTTCTTTCCCGACATAGCCGACTTCGGTGAATTTAGTGGCTTCAACTTTGATGAATGGCGCATTGGCCAGCTTCGCCAGACGGCGGGCGATTTCGGTTTTACCGACGCCGGTCGGGCCGATCATCAGGATGTTTTTTGGGGTCACTTCATGGCGCAGCTCTTCGTCAAGCTGCATGCGGCGCCAGCGGTTACGCAGCGCAATGGCGACCGCTTTTTTGGCGCCGTCCTGGCCGATGATGAAGCGGTTAAGCTCGCTGACAATCTCGCGTGGAGTCATCTCAGACATGGTTTTGGTCCTTACGCCTTAGACGGTAATTCTTCGAAGTTAATGTTGTGGTTGGTGTAGATGCAGATATCACCGGCGATATTCAGCGCTTTGGCTACGATATCGTGCGCACCCATCTCCGTGTTCTCCAGCAGCGCGCGGGCGGCTGCCTGGGCGTAAGGCCCGCCGGAACCGATGGCAATCAGGTCATTTTCCGGCTGAATCACGTCACCGTTACCGCTGATGATCAACGAGGAGTTTTCATCAGCGACCGCCAGCAGTGCTTCAAGACGGCGCAGCATGCGATCGGTACGCCAGTCTTTTGCCAGTTCGACCGCGGCTTTCACCAAATGACCCTGGTGCATCTCCAGCTTGCGCTCGAACAGTTCAAATAGGGTGAAGGCATCTGCAGTACCGCCAGCAAAACCAGCGATGACTTTGTCGTTGTAGAGACGACGCACTTTCTTAACATTGCCTTTCATCACGGTATTGCCGAGAGTCGCCTGGCCATCACCGCCAATTACGACTCGGCCGTTGCGTCGTACACTTACTATTGTTGTCACGGGCAGACCCCTTGTTGCAGTGGAAAAAAGACACCGCGCAGCGGGCGCGGCGTATCATGCAACCAGATATGGGGTAATCCTGTGGGGTTTCAACCCCCGGCAATATCTGATGCTGCAAATTGCCGGGGGCGAGCAGGGAGGGTTAAGGCAGGGCGAGCGGGATACAGCTGCTGTGGCCGGAGCTGTGCAGGCGCTTCACGGTGCTGTCTGCGCTGCTGCGGTCTTTAAACGGCCCAATCACCACGCGATTCCAGCCGCCGCCAGTCGTGATGCGGCTTTCGAAACCTTCAAACGCCAGACCGGCGCGTACCGATTCCGCCTGATCGGTGCCTTTAAACGAGCCACACTGCACCATCCAGCGCTGGGTGCTCGCTTTCTCTTCCGTTTTGGCTTTGGCGCTCTCCTGCGGCTTCGCCGGCTCGCGAGTGATCGGCGCGGCCTGTTGCTGCTGCTGGCGTGCCGCCTGCTGCTGCAATTCCTGCTGGCGCTGCTGCTGCAACTGTTGCTGACGCTGCTGCTGCTGTAACTGCTGCTGCTGACGCTGCAACTGCTGTTGTTGCTGTTGTGCCTGCTGCTGACGCTGCAGCGTTTGCTGGCGCTGAGCCGGGGTTTGTTCGTTCCACGGCACTTCATTCAGCTGGGTCGGCTGCTGGCGCATATCGGCCTGCATCTGCTCCAGCAGCTGACGCTGTTCGTCGGTCAGCTGGGTTTGCGACTTGATTTCGCCACCGGCAGACGGCTCGGTGGGCGACGGCACGGTCACCTGACGATTTTCCAGCTCTTTGATGTACTTCCAGCGCTCTTCCGGCTTCGGCGGCAGGCCATTACCGTTGGCTTTATGATTCGGAATCACCGGTGTTTCTTCTTTTTTGTGATGCGAGATGAACCATAAACCACCGGCAAAGGTCACCAGCACTGCCACGGCCAGTACTATCATCAGCTTTGAAGTGCCGGAGCCGCCTTTGCTTTTCTTGCTGCGGCCTGCGGGTTTTTTGCGACGCGTCCCTGTTGAACGCCCGCGGCCTACGTAATCTCTCTGTGCCACTTTCGTTCTGATACCCTTCAAAAAAATGCCACTGGGCGTGTAAATGGGGTGTTAATTTTGCCCGGCAAGGAATGCGTCATGTTACTCAAGGGCTGGAACTTTGACCAGCACAGTCTGCCTTCAGAATCTGCTGAAAATGCAGGGTTCCCGCATTCATTTTTCGCGTTTTGCTGCCGGTGCGGTACTGCCGCGGACGCGGAGTTCGGCGTCGAGCAGACGTGAACCGTTGTTGACCCGTTTGCCCTGCAGCTCATCCAGCAGCAGCAGCATCGCTTCGCGGCCAATGGCAAAACGCGGCTGTGCCACGGTGGTCAGGGGCGGATCGTAGTATTGCGCCAGCTCGATATCATCGAAGCCGACCACCGACAGATCCTGCGGAATACGCATTCCCAGCTTACGCGCCTGGTTCATCGCGCCCAGCGCCATCAGATCGCTATGGCAGAACAGGGCTTTCGGCGGCTGCGGCAGGCTCATCAGCTGCTTCAGCGCGCTGGCACCGGCTTCAAAGGTGAAGTCGCCGTGCACAATCAGCGTGGGATCGATGGCGATATTGCTGCGGCGCAGCGCCTGGATGTAGCCCTGCAACCGATACTGGCTGAGCGGGATATGTTCCGGTCCGGTGATGCAGGCGATCTGCCGATGGCCCAGCTGTAACAGATGATTCACCGCTTCAAAGGCCGCGGTCAGGTTATCGATATGCACCGTGGGCAGCGCCATCTCCGGCGCGAACTCGTTGCCCATCACCATGGGCGGCAGATTGCGCTGATCTTCAATACCGGCGTCAAACGGCAGCTGCGAACCCAGTAGTACCATGCCGTCAATCTGGCGCGTCAGCATCAGGTTAAGGAAGGTTTTCTCCTGCTGATCCTGATGCGCGCAGTCACCAATCAGCACCAGATAGCCTTCCTGCGCGGCGGTCACTTCCACGCCGCGGATAATCTCGCTGAAGAAAGGGTCACAGATGTCCGGCACAATCACCAGAATAGTTTGCGTGTCGCCGCGTTTGGCGTTGCGCGCCAGACCGTGCGGCGCATAGCCGACGGCCTGCACCGCCTGTTCCACTTTCTGCCGGGTCGCGGCGGAGACTTTTTCCGGATTCATCAGCGCGCGCGAAACCGTGGCGGTGGAGACGCCAGCCTGCTCGGCCACATCTTTCATGGTGGCTGCCGATGAGGGTTGCTTCTGATCCAACGTTAACTCCTGACGCGGTACAGCGCATAGATATTCACACATAGCCGGCCCAGTGCCGGAACGGGCACTATTGTTAACCCAACGCCGTGTGAGGTTGTTACTTAATTTGCATAAAAATTGTGACTTGTGCGACTTTTTTCGATCTGGCTCGCAGATGTGGCGCGGCTTAACTCTCGGTGGGGTCGATATCCAGCGTCCATTTGACTTTGCGCGCGGCGGGCAGGGTGGTGACCAGCGGCAATGAACTGCTCAGCAACTG
This sequence comes from Pantoea sp. Pa-EAmG, assembly GCF_030024295.1. NCBI lineage: Bacteria > Pseudomonadati > Pseudomonadota > Gammaproteobacteria > Enterobacterales > Erwiniaceae > Pantoea > Pantoea sp. Pa-EAmG. The sequence goes on along the minus strand of NZ_JASEWO010000013.1, from coordinate 2,944 downwards.
CTGCAGCCGCTTGCGCGACGGATGCTGTAGCAGCAGTTGCCAGCGCCAGCGTCCGCTGCGCTTCGGTGCCAGCGCCGGCACCGGCCCCATCAGCCACATCGCCCCATCTTTGAGCGGGCTGGCTTCCAGCAGGTTACGCAGCTGAGTAAGGAACTCCGCCGCCTGCGCGTTATCCAGATCTTCAGCGCGAAACAGTGCGTGGCTGGTCCACGGCGGCAGCTGCACTGACTGGCGCTCCAGCAGCGTCTGATCGGCAAACGCAAAATAGCCGCGATGCAGCAGCGTTTGCAGCAGTGGATGCTCCGGATGGTGCGTCTGTAGTAACACTTCGCCCTGCTTACCGGCGCGGCCGGCGCGGCCGGCGACCTGTGTGTAGAGCTGGGCAAAGCGCTCGGCGGCACGGAAATCGGCGGAAAACAGCGCGCCATCGACATCCAGCAGCGATACCAGCGTCACGTCCGGGAAGTGATGGCCTTTGGCCAGCATCTGCGTGCCGACCAGAATGCGCGCTCCGCCGCGATGCACATCGGCCAGATGCTGTTCCAGCGCGCCTTTGCGACTGGTGGTGTCGCGATCGATGCGCGACACCGGCACGCCAGGAAACAGCGTGCTGAGCTGCTGCTCCAGCTGTTCCGTGCCCACGCCGACCGGCAGCAGATGGGTTGAACCGCAGCCCGGACACTGATGCGGCAGCGGACGCTGGCTGTCGCAGTGGTGACAGCGCAGCTGACGATGCTGCTGATGCAGCGTGTAATAACTGTCGCAGCGCTGACACTCCGCCAGCCAGCCGCAGTCGTGGCACATCAGCGCCGGCGAAAAGCCGCGGCGATTGAGAAACAGCAGAACCTGATTATCCGCCTGCAGGTGCTGGCGCATCTTGCCCAGCAGCGCCGGCGCAAGACCGCCTTTCAGTTGCTGTCCCTTGAGATCGATTAGCTGCTGCAGCGCCGGTTTGGCGTTACCGGCGCGTTTGGTCAGGTTGAGCTGGCGATATTTGCCGACACGCACGTTGTGCAGCGTCTCCAGCGCCGGCGTCGCCGATCCCATCACAATCGGCACATCTTCTTCGTGAGCGCGGAATACCGCCAGATCGCGCGCCTGGTAGCGCCAGCCTTCCTGCTGTTTGTAGGAGCTGTCGTGTTCTTCATCAATGATGATCACGCCCGGCCGCGCCAGCGGTGTGAACAGCGCGGATCGTGTGCCGATGACGATGGCGGTCTCGCCGCTGCGCGCGCGCAACCAGACCGCCAGACGCTCGCTGTCATTGAGCGCCGAGTGCAGCACATCAATCGGCGCATCGAAGCGTTCACGGAAACGAGCGATGGTTTGCGGCGTCAGGCCAATTTCCGGCACCAGCACCAGCGCCTGTTTACCGCGCGCCAGCACATTCTCCAGCACGCTGAGATAGACCTCGGTTTTACCCGATCCGGTAATGCCTGCCAGCAGCCACGCGGCGTAATGTTCGTCCTCACTGCGAATGGCGCCCACCGCCATCGCCTGATCGGTATTCAGTCGCAGCCGTTCACCTTTCACCGCGAAACTGGCGCGCCAGTCGTGCTGCTGTGGCGCATGTTCGCGCAGGTCGCACAGCCCTTTGGCACGCAGTGCCTGCAGCGCGGCATCGGTAAAATCCTGCTCGCCGATCTGGTGACGATACAGCGGCCGCTGACGCAACGCCGCCAGCGCCTGCTGCTGTTTCGGCGCGCGCTTCAGGCTTTCCAGCGCCACTTCGCGCCCGGCTTCGTTCACCACCCACTGCCACAGCGGCGCTTCCTGGGCCGGCTTGCCCTGACGCAGCAGCACCGGCAGCGCATGGCTGAGCACTTCGCCGAGCGGAGAGTGATAGTAGCCGGCGGCCCAGTTGAGGATGCGCCACAGCGCCGGCGAAAACAGCGAGCGGTCATCGAGTAACGCATCAATCTGTTTCAGCTGGGCAAGGGGGAGATCGCTGGTGGCGCGCGTGCTAACCACGATGCCCGTCATTTTCCGGTTGCCGAACGGTACGCTCACGCGCGCGCCGGCCACCGGCTGCGGCGCATCGGCGGGCAGCAGGTAGTCAAACAGGCGAGGCAGCGGAACGGGCAGGGCAACCTGAACAACGGGCATGTCGATCTCTATCCGGTTCTGTAAAAAGGAGAAGTAGTGTACACGCTGGCGTCACCCCCGTCATACTTCAGCGCGCGGCGGCGCTGGCTGCAGGCGTTTACCCGGAGTGGCAGAGCGCGGCGCATTGCGCGGATTTGATCAATGCGCTCATTTTCTGTATACTATGCCGCCTTTGATGAGATGACTCGTCAAAGATACACCATTTATTAACCGCGTGTGGTGCTGTGCAGGTTCGCCTGGCACGGAGAGCGACACGGCCTTTTATGAGGTTCTCCCATGAAACAAGGTATTCACCCGAAATACGAAGCTGTGACCATCACCTGCTCTTGCGGCAACGTGATCAACACCCGTTCAACCATGACTGGTACCCTGAACCTGGACGTGTGCGGCAAATGCCACCCGTTCTACACTGGTAAGCAGCGTGTTGTTGATTCTGGTGGTCGTGTTGATCGCTTCAACAAGCGTTTCAGCATCCCAGGCAGCAAGAAATAAGATTATTTGCCGGCGAATCTTCACGATTCGGTTGCAAGAAAAAACCCAGCCTCGGCTGGGTTTTTTTATTTCTGGCCTCAGTATTCCCAGCTGTCGGGATCGATGCCCATCTCACGCATAATCTGTTTTGCTTCTTCCGGAATCTCGTCGCTGCGCTCTTTACGCAGATCAACATCATTCGGCAGCGGTTGCCCGGTGAAGGCATGCAAAAAGGCTTCGCACAGCAGTTCGCTGTTGGTGGCGTGACGCAGATTGTTCACCTGACGGCGGGTACGCTCATCCGTTAAAATCTTCAGCACTTTCAGCGGGATAGAAACTGTAATCTTCTTAACCTGCTCGCTCTTCT
>NZ_JASEWO010000125.1:0-14176 GCF_030024295.1 Pantoea sp. Pa-EAmG | reverse complement strand
CCATAACAGCACCGGTAAGTTTACCCGAAAACAGGCGATAAATCGCCATCTGCGAATCATGTTTCGATGTTGGTTATTTTATATTTAAAACAGCAGCTTACGTCATTAGTCTGACTTGCTGGTTGTTTGTAATCGAGTTACCAGAGAAGCAGCACAAAACCGGCAGCGATGACCGGCGGCAGCAACACGTACGGCAGTATGGACAATTCTTCACTGAACGCATAGCCAGCTTTGTTGATACCTGTCCACATGTTGATGAATGCGATTATCACCCAGACGGCGATGAAACTTTTCGTGGTTAACTCACTGGGAAAGGGCCCTAAATGCCAGAGCCATCCAAATGCCAGGAAGATGCCAAATAGCGCAAAGCCACAGATAAGGATGACAACGGTGTGCATTTCCGGCGCTCCTGTTTGCATGGTAAAGCGACCGGCGAGCGATCCCGCCGGTCACGGCTGTTATCCTTCACACGACGGTGCTTTCGCTGGCGTCAGAAGATCGGACAATCCAACCCGATGTAGCATTTCGGCGCGCAAACGGTCGATGACCGCAAAGCCGATATTCGCGCCGTCTTCGGACGGATCGTTATGGACACGAAATGGACGCGTACCAAACGGCATACCGACAACATCGGCAATCTGTGCTGCAACGCGCGCGGGATCGGCATCCTCCGGCACTATCCCCGCAAAGGCCTTTTGCACAACATCGCCGAATCCGGCATAAGGACCTGCTTCATACTCCGCGACACGCCCGGTGTCGGCAGGACTTCCTGAATGGGCAAAATGGTTCGTCCCTTTGGTAAAGGCTCCCGGCACGATGATTGTCGTCTCAATGCCGAATCGGCTGAGCTCGCGCGCATACTGAACGGCAAGCGTATCCATCGCCGCTTTGGCGGCAAAATAAGGGGCCAGATAGGGCGGTGTGCCGCCGGTCACGCTGGAACTGGAAATCCAGACCAGCAGGCCTTCACGGCGGGAGCGCATATGCGGCAGTATGGCCCGGTTGACGCGCTGCGTTCCCAGCACGTTAACGTCATATTGCTGGGCGAACTGCTCTGGCGTGAAGGCTTCGGCCGGGCCGAACATCATGTGGCCAGCATTGTGTACCACCACATCAAGCTTCCCGGCGTCGGATATTACCGTTTCAATGGCAGCATCAACCGATATGTCGCTCTGAACATCAAGTTCCAGCGGCCGGAGGTCAATTCCTTCCCGCGTGGAAAGTTCGCTTAACTGGCGGACATTTGCGGCATTACGACCCGCAATATCCCGCATTGATGCATAAACGGTATGACCAGCACGAGCCAGCGCTTCGGCGGTCAGGCGACCGAAGCCGCTTGACGATCCGGTCACAAGGATAATCTTCTGAGACATAACAGTACTCCTTTGACTCAATCTGCAGTTTGCGGCTCAGACCATTCCGCCATTGGCGCGCAGGATCTGTCCGTTCATCCAGCTGCCCTGTGGTCCGGCGAGAAAAGAAACGACACTGGCGATATCCTCAGGCGTGCCGAGGCGTTCCAGCGGATTCATTTTGGACATGCGCGCGATCAGTTCATCGCTTTTCCCGTTGAGGAAGAGGTCGGTCGCAGTCGGACCGGGCGCGACGGCATTGACGGTGATGCTGCGTCCGCGCATCTCTTTGGACATGATGGTTGTCAGTGTTTCGACGGCCGCCTTGGTCGCGGCATAGACGCCATAATTCTCAAGCTTAAGCCCGACAACCGACGTGGAGAAGTTGATGATGCGCCCGCCAGAACGCAGGCGGTTTGCCGCTTCGCGCAGGGTGTTAAACGTCCCCTTAAGATTGATGTCAATCTGCTTGCTAAAACTCTGATCGTCGGCGCTGGCCAGCGGAGACAGCATCATTACGCCGGCATTATTGACGAGCACATCAATACCACCAAACGCAGATTCGGCTAAATCGAACATGCGTTTGACCTGGCTGGCTTCAGCAACGTCCGCCTGCGCGGTGATGGCACTGCCACCGGCGGCTTTGATCTCCTCAACCACGGCGGCGGCAGCCTCTGCGTTGCCGGCATAGTTCACCACGAGGGCAAAGCCGTCCGCAGCAAGCTGCCTGGCAATGGCGGCACCAATTCCGCGGGATGCACCGGTTACGATTGCAACTTTCTCTGAAGCAGACATAGATATTCTCCCATTTTCGCGCGGTATCGCGCCTGAACAAGGAGAAATCTAGCACTGTATCTTTTCCGGATAATCAGTCACTATCTGGTATCAGAATCCGATAATAACGAACAATGCCATGGACAGAATTGATACGATGCGCGTTTTCACGCGTGTGGTAGCGCGCCGCAGTTTTACGAGGGCGGCGGAAGACCTCGGCCTGCCACGCTCGACCGTAACGGACGCGATTAAGCATCTTGAATCGCGCCTGGGCATTAAGCTGCTGGAACGCACCACGCGTCACGTCAGCCCGACGCTGGACGGTGAAGCCTATTACAAGCGCTGCGTTTCTATACTGGACGATATCGAGGATGCCGAGGGGGCGTTTGCCGGCGCCCGGCCGAAGGGATTGTTGCGTGTCGATGTTCATGGCACGCTGGCAAGACATTTTGTTCTGCCGCACCTTCCTTGTTTCCTCGAAGCTTATCCTGATATCGAAATCTATCTGAGCGAGGGTGACCGGCTGGTCGATCTGGTGCGTGAGGGAATTGATTGTGTTTTGCGTGTCGGAACGCCGCAGGACAGCGATATGATCGCGCGGTGCGTCGCCACGCTGGAAGAGGTCACGGTCGCTTCGCCCGGTTACGTCTCCCGGTTCGGGCTTCCGTCGGATCCGGATGAACTGCATTCCGGCCACAGGATGATCGGATTCCGCACCACGGGCAGCAGCGGTATCCTGCCGCTGGCCTTCAGGGTGGACGGCAAGCGCATCACCACGACGATCAAAACTTCAATTACCGTTAATGCGGCTGATACCTTTGTATCCGTGGCGCGCATGGGACTCGGCATCATCCAGGTGCCGCGTTATCACGTGGAAGATGATCTGAAGACGGGGACGCTCGTCGAATTGCTCAAAGCCTTTCCACCTGAACCGTCTCCCGTCTCTGTCCTGTATCCGCGCAACCGACAGCTATCACCCAGAGTCAGGGTCTTCATCGAATGGCTAAAAGAACTCTTCATGCAGCACGACGTGGATAGCCATGCCGGCAAGTAATCTGTGTGAAAATCGAAAACGGTGCAGAGACGGCTGGCGCCGTCACAGATTACACAGATATTGATAGAGCTCCGCGTCCCGCTGATCTGGCGTAAAGCGCGGGCAGCTGTGACACTGCTGGCTCAGCGTGCGGTAGTGCTGCAGTAAACCAAGTTCACGCAGCATGCGCAGCCAGCCCATCGGGCCATAACACTGCTGCTCATAAATTTTGTCGCGGATACTTTTCACGTCCACGCGCAGCAGCGTGGCGTTAAGGTCACTGTAATCCGGGTGCTTTTTGGTGCCGCCGACCTGTTTGAACAGAAAATTGCGCTCGTAAAACGCAGCAACCTTCTCTTTGACCTGAATAAAGATGTCATCCACCTGTTCAATGAAAATGGTGTAGATCATGATTTTCAGGTACAGCATAAACACAATATTTTCACTGTCTGCCTGATAGCGTACCGACAGCGTGCCAAGCTCTACCACTTTGCGCTTTTCCAGCTGCAGGGCGGCCATCTCTTCACGGAAAAGTTTGCTGCATGGCAGACAGTTATTGTGATTGGCGATGACGCTTAGCGTGCCGAGGATATCCTGGCCTTTGCGGGCGAGAAACAGCGTGCTTTCCGGATTCAGCAGCCCTTCGTTATAGAGAAAAATTGAGCGTTTTTCCTTAACGATTCCACTGCGCCGGTACTGTTCGTTGGTCACCTCCATCCCTTTAAGGAAGTCAATCAATCCGCTTGCCGGTGTAATGCTAATGCGCTGATCGATACCATTAAGTATCCTGCACATTCTGTGGGTTCTTTTTGTCAGTACGCCATCAGAGATAGCGCTGCTAATCACTGATTTCCTTGTTAAATGCACTGTAATCCTCAACCAGTCCACATTAAAGTTTCGCTAATATAATAAATATAATTTAATGATTGAATAAATTTTTGCTGCAAATTTAGATCGCCTTAAAAGCGTGGCGGCAGCAGATGAGGCGCGTTACAGGGGAGAAAATACCGGCGGTAACAACCGGAACGATAGCAGGGATAATGATTAGCGTGATTTAATATTCGTAGTCGAACAAACAGCATGGCGCTGGCTGATTTCAACGCCTCGTCGCGACAAAGGATTTTAACTGGTCAATAAACGCTCTCAGCGAGGCCGACATATGGGGATTGTTAACGTAATAGAGATTAAGACCTGAAAACACTGCAGACCACTCGCCCAGTACCTGCCTGAGTTCGCCGCGTTCAATCCAGGGTTGTGCGAACTGATCGCTGATATAGGCCAGCCCGGTTCCTTTTAACGCCGCGTCGAGCACAAAATCCGTTTCGTTGGCGGTGACAATGCTTTCAACATTCACGCTGTGCGCGCCTGCCGGCCCATGAAATTCCCAACGTTGCAGCACACCGGTATCGGCCCAGCGATAGGTCAGGCATTGATGCTGGCGCAAATCCTGCGGATGTTGTGGCTCGGGATGGCGTGAAAAGTAGTCCGGGGAACCGACCACAATCATCCGCATGTCGGGCGTCAGCCGCACGGCAATCATATCCTGCTGCACGAGTTGTCCCGATCTGATGCCGGCATCGAATCCCTTGCCGACAATGTCTGTGAGGCTGTCATCAATAACCACATCAAGAGAGACATGCGGATAATTCTCCCTGAATAACGGCAGCATGGGCGCAATCAACATGCGGGCAGCAATACGCGGCAGATTGATGCGAACCCGTCCACGCGGCTCCTCCTGACAGGCACCGACGTCCCTGACGGCCGAGGCGATCTCCGCCATCGCCGGCATCAGACGATTGAGCAGGGCCTGTCCTGCTTCCGTCGGCGCCACGCTGCGGGTGGTCCGGTTGAGTAACCGGCTACCCAAACGCTCCTCGAGCGCGCGGATGGTATGACTTAGCGCGGAGGGCGACACACCCAGGCGCTGCGCCGCCCGTCTGAAACTGCGTTCCTCCGCGACACACACAAATGCCCGGAGTTCGCTATATTCGCTGCCTTTCATTATTGCTTCCCGGCTCAACAAGCTGTGTCGATTATAGCGTATTGTTATTCATAATCAGAAGCCGGAGACTAACAACACCAACAAAATTAATGACCTGGAAGGGCTTTACGATGACAAAACACATGCGACGCTGGGAAACAGACGCCATCGGGCGCGATAACCTCGAACTGAGAACGGTCGCGATGCCGGTTCCGGGTCCGCAGCAGGTGCTGGTGAAAGTTGAAGCCGTCGCCCTGAATCACCGGGACAAGATGGTGATTGAGAATGGCCGGGGCCTGCCGCTTGCGTTTCCTTTTACACCGGGGTCCGATCTGGCCGGCGTCGTTGTTGGCCAGGGGGAAGGGGTCAGCCGCTTCAGCACCGGTGACCGGGTTATCTCAACGTTCACGCCCGACTGGATCGACGGTGTGCGTCCCGGCGATGCGCGCACGCCGGCCTATAAAACGCTGGGCGGCTATTATCCCGGCGTGCTGGCTGAATATGTGGTTATGCCGGAAGCGTGGCTGGTTACCGCCCCTGCGACGCTTAACCCGATTCAGGCTGCCACATTGCCCTGTGCCGGTCTCACCGCCTGGTTTGCGCTGGTCGAACGTGCCGGCGTGCAGGCTGGCGATATTGTACTGATTCCCAGTACCGGCGGGGTTGCCCTGTTTGGTTTGCAGATTGCCAAAGCGCATGGCGCGCAGGTGATCGTCTCCGGTAGAGCCAGCAACGCCGACCGGACGAAAGCGCTGGGTGCCGACCATTATGTGGATCGCCACCGGGAAGACTGGCTGGAAGAAATTTACCGCATCACCGCCAATCACGGCGCCGATCATATCCTTGAAGTCATCGGTGGCGATCATCTGGGGAAATCCGTGCAGCTGGCGGCGGTCGGTGGGCACATCTGTCAGATCGGCGCGCTTGATGGCTTTGACTTTAGCTCACCGACGATGCCGCTGATGATGAAAGACGTGACCCTTCATGGTATCGGCACCGGTAGCCGCCGCGCACTCACGCGCCTGATTCGTGCAGTTGATCGGACCGGCATAAAGCCGGTGATCGACTCGGTGTACGCGTTTTCTGACCTGCCATCAGCGCTGGACCATCTGGACCGGGGGCCTTTCGGTAAGGTAGTCATCACGCTGAGCAGCGAGTGAGACGCGCGCTGTTCGCTGGCGATTTATGCAGCATTCACCCGTCGTCCAGCGGCCATCGCCACGCATGACATCATTACCGCCTTTAATCCTGAAAATCCCGTCGCTGATTATGTGCTTAACTTAGCGTTGACACGGCAACAGGGTGAAACATGACGTTTAAAAGGAAAAATGAAGCGGCAATCATTTCAGGTTCCTCGCTGCTGCGCAGTATTTTGCTGTCCGGCGGATTGCTGATATGCGCGATCATTGCGCTCACCCTGTGGACGCTGCGCGAAGACTGGCACGGCGCGGTGCGCCAGACGGAAGAGATGGCGGTCAATCTTTCCCTGTCACAGTCACGTCAGGCGGAAGATACCGTGCTCCAGACCGAACTGGCCCTGCGTGAAGTGCAGCGCGACCTGCAGGCGCAGCCGCTGGAAAAGCTCAACGCCGCCAACCTGAGCCAGATTATGCGCGATCTGCAAAGCCGTCTGCCGCAGCTGCATGGGCTGTTTTACTATGATGAGCAGGGACGCTGGATCGCCACCTCCACGCGCAGCGTGCCGGTGGGCACCAACAACTCTGACCGTGAATATTTCCGCTATCACCGCAACAACAGCCGTGACAGTTTGCACATTGGCCCGGTGATTCGCAGCCGCAGCACTGGCGATCTGGTTATTCCGGTTTCCCTGCGCGTCAGCGATGCCGCGCGTGATTTCAAAGGCATCCTGTTAGCCACTATTAAAGTGGATTATTTCCGCCGTTTTTACAGTTACTACGAACTGGGGCCGCGCGACGTGCTGGTACTGATGCTGGCAGACAGCACGGTGCTTTATGCCCGTCCGATGCCCGACAGCTATATCGGCAAAAGTCTCTCCGCCAGCCATCTGTTCCAGCAGATGCTGGTGAAAGCCGATCGCGGCAGCGGCGAGTGGAACGCGGCGCTGGATGGCCAGGTGCGCATCTTCGGCTTCGCCAGCTCAGAACGCTATCCGCTGGTCGTCGCGGCGGGTTATGACAAGCGCAATCTGTATCTGCGCTGGGTGAAAGGAAGACTGCAGGATATTTCCCTGAACGTGGCGCTGCTGGTCGCGATTATCCTGCTGGGACTGTTTGTCATTCGTCAGGCTCGGCATAGCCAGCATTATCAGGAAGCGCTGCTCAAACTAAAAAACGACCTCGCCGATGCCAATCACCATTTGGATCAGCTGGCGTTTTTTGATGGGCTGACCGGTCTGGCTAACCGCAGACAGTTTGACCGCTTTTTGCAGAATGCTCTGCATAATCTGCGGGAAAAATCAGCACCGGTGTCGCTGATTTTGATGGATATTGACTACTTCAAACACTACAACGATCGCTACGGGCACGTGGCAGGCGATCACTGTTTACGCCAAGTGGCCGACGCGCTTAAACGCCTTAAGCTACGGCAGAGCGACATGGTCGCGCGCTATGGCGGCGAGGAGTTTGCCATCATCCTCGCCGGTGCCGATCAGCATGCGGCGCTGAATATTGCGCGTCAGGCAGTACAGGCGATTGCTGACCTGCATCTGCCTCACGCCGCCTCCGCACTGCCCGACGCGCAGGTGACGCTCAGCGCGGGCTGTGCGACCACCTGGCATGACGATCAGGCCGGCAACCTGATCGAGCATGCTGATGCGGCGTTGTATCAGGCCAAGCATAGCGGACGCAATCAGGCGCAGGCCTGGCGGGCAGTGAGTGATTAACGGTTAAAACCTGGAATGAAGCGTGAAACATCGACTTCCATAAACTGCGAGCGCTGGAAGTTGTGTTTCAGGTCATACGGCACCGTACAGTCAAAAATGGTTTTACAGGTGATGCCATGAGCGCGAATCGAGTTGCTGAAGGCCGGATCCTGTGAGGGATCGAGCGGGTGACAGCGCACGCCGGGAATGAAGATGGTATCCGCGTCGCCCTGATAACGCGTGGTCATCGCCCAAATCACGTCATTTAAGTCGAACACATCAACATCTTCATCGACCAGGAACACGTGCTTCAGCTCTGAAAAGGCCGAGAAAGCCAGCAGGGCAGCCTGACGCTGGCGTCCCTCATCCTGTGGGCCGCGCTTATTGATTTGCAGCACCGCAACATATTTCCCGGTGCCTGGCGAAGGGCAATGCACATTCTTCACCAGACCGGGTAACGCACGCTCAACCATATCGAGAATGCTGGCTTCGGTCGGGATACCGGCCAGATTGGTGTGCTCGTCGCTCGGTCCGATGCAGGTTTGCAGGATGGGGTTTTTGCGGTGCGTCACGGCTTTGACTTTAATCACCGGCACTGCCGCCTGCGCTTCACCGGTATAACCCGGGAATTCCGGCATCGCTTTACCGCTATGGGTATGCTGATCTTCCTGTACGCGATAATCCGGCACCAGTTCACCCTCAATCACGATCTCTGCATGGGCAATGGCGCGGGCATCAACGGCGACACCCTTAACCAGCTCAACCGCCCGACCGCGTAAACCCCCGGCTATCGCCAGCTCATCAAAACCGAGCGGCGTGGTCGGCGGCTCGAAACAGGCACCAATTTCGATGGCCGGATCGACACCAATACTGATGGTAATTGGCAACGCTTTGCCCGCCTGCTCAGCCTTGATGCGGAACTGATCAAGATGGCGGCCCGGCACAAAGTACATCGAGATCTCATCTTTGCCCTGCACGCATAAGCGGTGAATAGTGACGTCGTGTTCGCCGGTTTCCGGATCGGCGGCATAACACATCCCCATGGTGAAATAAGGGCCGGCATCTTCAGGCGTGTTGGTTGGCGCGGGCAGCAGGCGGCGGATATCAAAACCGTCATCCGTGGCGAGGTGCACCACTTCCTGACAAACCGCCTGCTGCTGGCTTATTTCCACCGGCGCAATGGCATTGTGTACCGATGAACGCAGCAGATGCGCCAGCTTTTCTTTCGGCACCCCTAACAGGCGCGCCACGCGCTGCCGTGAGGCCAGCAAACCAATCAGTACGCGAAAGTTGTCGTAACCTTTGATGTGATTAAACACCATCGCCGGTCCGGTCTGCGTGGGACGCATCACGGTACCGCCCGCGCCAACGTAACGATAGACACCGGACAGTTCCGCTTCGGGATTTACCGGTTCATCGGTCTCAATATACTCACCATCAAATTGTTTCAGCAGTTCGATGGCAGAACGCAGATCGTAAACCTCACTGCTGTGCGAAGAGGGAGATGTGTTTGACATAGGCTGTTCCTTAGTTTGGGAGTGTCAGGTCATCACTGGCGGGATGTAAACCCTGCCAGCGCGTGGCGCCAGCAGTGTCGATACCAAGCTGATCCAGCACGCGACCCACGATATGATTTTCCACATCGGCGATTGTGGCCGGATGGTTGTACCAGGCCGGCACAGGGGGAATCAGGCTGACGCCCATGCGTGACAGCGCCAGCATGTTTTCCAGATGAATGGTGTTAAGCGGGGTTTCGCGCGGTACCAGAATCAGTTTGCGCTGCTCTTTCAGGACGACATCAGCGGCGCGGCCAATCAGCCCTTCCGCATACCCGCTGCGGATACCGGCCAGCGTTTTCATGCTGCAGGGAATAATCACCATCCCGTCGGTGACAAATGAGCCCGAAGAGATAGTCGCGGCCTGGTCACCGGCCGGATGAAACACATCGGCCAGCTGTTTGATGTCGTTGAGAGAACAGTTGGTTTCATGTTCCAGCGTCACTTTTCCCCAGCGTGACAAAATGAGATGCGTTTCGATGTGAGGAATGTCCGCCAGCTGCCGCAGTAATCGCAGCGCGAGTGGGGCGCCGGTGGCGCCGGTTACGCCGACAATGATGCGCATAAGGCCTCCTGTGAAAGGCAAAAATTTTCCGGCGCGTTCCTGCCGTCGCCGTCCTGCTGGCAAAGATAATGCGCTCGCTAATCAGGGGCTAATTGGTATTATGCTTTTATTAATAACGAATCCTTATCAGGAGTAGCATGGATTACCGTAAGCTGCGTTCTTTTCTGGCACTCGCCGATACGCTGCATTTCGCACGGGCGGCGGCGGCGGTTAACCTCACGCAACCGGCGTTGTCTCAGCATATTCAGGCACTGGAGCAGCAGTGGGGCGTGAAGTTATTTGCGCGCGACAAGCGTAAGGTGAGTCTGACGCGCGAAGGCGCATTGCTGCTCGGGGAAGTCCAGCAGACGGTGCAGCGTGTGGAGCATCTGCAGGACACGATTAAGCAGGTGGCCGCCGGACGACGCGGCATGTTACGCATTGGCTATGTGGGCACATCTATGCTGGAGCCGGCGCTGGTCAAAATTATCCGTGCCTTCAGACGTGATTTTCCCCAGATCGCGCTGCAACCCGTGGAGTACAGCGTCAACCAACAGCTAAGCCTGCTGGAGAGCGGCGATTTGGATATCGGCATCCTGCGCGGGCCACTGCCGGAACGTCGTCAGATTAGCCGGCAAATTCTGCATCAAACCTCGCTGTGTGCGGTGCTGGCCGACGACCATCCGCTGGCGCAGCAGGCCTGCGTCTCGCTCGCTGATTTGCTAGCGGAGCCGCTGATTTTGCAGGAAGATCCGGAAGGTATCGGGCTGGGTGGCGCGGTACTTAATCTCTATGCCGCCGCCAGGCAGATTCCCGCCAGCGTGCTCCGCGCGCGCGATGTGGCCACCGCCGTTGACCTCGCTGCGCTGGGTCTGGGCGTGACCTTCATCCCCCACGCCCCGGAGAGATTTTTGCGGCAGGATGTGGCACTGCTGCCGCTGGCGCAGCAGGATGTCACAACGGCACTCTACCTGTGCTGGAAAACCGGCGCGGCCAACCCGGAGATCCGGCGCTTTGCCGGGTACGCGCAGTCACACTATGGTGAGGAACCCGCTGCGTAATCAGCCGGGCATTCCAGCCTCAGCGGCGTTATGGGGATCAATACGGCGAATTGCTATGCCATATCGGCTAAATTGTGATTCACTGACGTATCTATTGTCAGATTATGCGTGAGAAGCGCAGTCATGAAGCCAACACTGAATCAGCTAATGAGTTTTTGTACCGTGGCAGAAGTGGGGAATATAGGCCGGGCAGCAGAAAAGCTGAATATTTCGCAGCCACCGCTAAGCAGACAAATAGCCCAGCTCGAACGTGATGTGGGTGCGAAACTGTTTACCCGTAATGCCAAAGGCATGAAACTTACCTTTGCCGGCGAGCAATTCCTGAAAGATGCTTACGCCGTATTAAGAATGATGCAGCAGGCGTGTAGTAATGTGCAGGCTGTTTCAGAAGGGCAAATGGGATTGATTAAGCTGGGCGCAACCATGTACGCATCGTACAGTGTGGTGCCGCAACTGGTCATGAAACACAGAATGAATTATCCCAGTATTGATCTGCAATTTCAGGAAATGATCCCGACCGGGTTAAACGCTGCGCTGGAGGATGGGCGGCTGGACGTTGCGATCAGCTTTGCGGAAGTCACCAGCTCCGCGATTAACTCGCTGGTGTTATTGCGTGAACCGTTAATTGTCGCGCTTCCTGCGGATCATCCCCAGGCGAATGTCGAAAATTTCACCCTGGAAACGCTGGCCAATGACCCGTTTATCATTGTGCCTCGCCCTATGTCGCCGCTGCTTTATGACAGAATTTTTAATCAGTGCCTGAAAGCCGGCTTTAGTCCACATATTGGCGTTGAGGTTTCGGTCCAGCAAACCATCGTTAATTTCGTCGCTCATGGATTAGGGGTGGCCATCATTCCGGCAAGTATGGCGACGGCGCAGATAAGAGGCATTAATTATCGGAAAATTGCGGACGCAAATACCATCGAAAATATCCTGATGTGGTCTTCTAATAATAAAAATCCAGCGCTGGAACACTTTATTAACCAATGCCGTGCCCTCGCAGAGGAGTTAAGCACGGCATCGGACACCCGCATCAGTTCTTAGCAATCACGATTTCGATCAGGCTGGGTTTACCGCTGGCGATAGCCTTCTCGACAGCCGCAGCGATCTGTGAAGCCACCTCAATCTTACGCGTTTTCAGCCCCAGCGCGGTGCCAAGTGCCTGATAATCAATCACAGGATCTACCAAATCCATGGCGATAAAGCGATTGGTTTGCGCCGAGGTATAATCATCTTTAGACCGCATAAAGTTCTTAAGAACATTATATTCAGTATTGTTCATCACAATAAAGGTTACCGGCAATTGCTCATGGGCGGCGGTCCACAGCGACTGAGGCGAATACATTGCCGCACCATCCCCAACAAAACAGACAACAGGGGCTTTGCCCAGTCCGAGGGAATACCCCACTGCAGCGGGCATGCCCCAGCCCAGACCGCCACCGCGCATAAAAGCATATTGATCTGCTCTGTTACTCGACAGCGATCTACGCAGCGATTGTGAGGTCGCAATCGCCTCGTCAACAATTGTTATATCCGGACCAATAGCGCGCGCGGCCTCAAATGCGGCGATCAATGGCGTAATCTTCGTGGCCGACTGCTGCTCTTGTACCGACTGTAATAAGTTCTCTTTAGTTTGTTCGAACTGTGCTGCCGCAGCCGCGAAACGACGCTGATAATCCGGGCGATTATGCGCGGTAGCCTCTTTCAGCTCAGGTAGCAGCACCGCCAGCGATAATTTAATATCGCCGAGAGTTGAGAGCTCGCTACGATAAGTTCGTCCCAAATCGCCTGCATCGGCTGAGAGCTGGAACACTTTACAATGCTCCGGCACGGCACGCCCCTCGGTGTAGAGGATGGTGATGAGCGATTTACCGCCGAGCGCAAAGATTGCATCGTATTGATCAAGCGCTTTGGCAATGTCCGTCGCCTGAGTAGAGAGATTGCCTCGCCACAGAGGATGCGCGGTGGGATACGGAATCCGATTCGGCCAGGTTGAGCCGTAAACGTCAGCGGCCAGCAACTCAGCCAGTGCGACAACTTCCGCAGCCGCGCCGCTTTGATGAATCTCATCGCCGGCAATAATCGCGACCTTGCCAGGGGTGAAGGCGGCTAACTTTTTGGCTAACAGCGGCAGTGAACCTGCGACCGCTTTACGATCAACGTTAGACGGCGCGCCGATGTCGACGGAGCTCATGGCTTCCATCACATCCATCGGTAAAGAGAGGAAAACCGGGCCTTTGGGCGCAGCATCCGCATCATGAAAAGCACGGCGAACCAGGATTGGTAACTGGTCAACGCTGGTGACTTCCTTCGACCATTTGGAAAAAATCTTACCCATACTCACTAAATCCCCCAACAGCAGGGGATCGGTGATGCTGTGGCGTAAATCCTGCTGGCCAGCCGTCACCACTAATGGCGTTTGCGAGCAAACCGCATTATGCAGATTGCCCATGCCGTGTCCCAGACCGCCGGCCGTGTGCAGATTGAGAAAACCGGGCTTACCGGCGGCCTGCGCGTAACCATCGGCCATCGCAACCGCACTGGCTTCCTGCAAGGCAAGCACATAGTTGATGTTGGGATTTCGGAGCAGGGCGTCCATGAACGGTAATTCAGTCGTACCTGGGTTACCGAACACATACTCAACGCCTTCACTCTCTAACACTTCCAGCAGGACATCACCACCGCGGCGTACCGGGGTGTCGTTTAATTTTGCAATGGGTTTATTCATCGTTGTTCACCTCTGACTATCGGTTAATAATCCGCCAGTTTCCGGGCTGAATTTATCTTAGAAGCAGGGTGAGCGTTGATTCCAATACTAAGATTGGCCTGTTTGATACCCTAAAAGGTATGGCAGTGAGGTGAAGCAGGCGGCGCGGTACTTTGTCAGGGAACTGGCAAAGGTACCGCGTCATTAAACAGCACCTTTAGGTGGCAGGGCAGTTGAGCAGGCCGCCCACGGGTAAACCAGGCAAATAGTTATTCTTTAGCGTTCTGTTGCCCCACGGCATGTCTTTGGATTCGTGAACGAATTGT
>NZ_JASEWO010000124.1:0-14186 GCF_030024295.1 Pantoea sp. Pa-EAmG | reverse complement strand
ATTTGTATATATTTCAGCGAAATGAAATAAGATTGGCATCGTTGACTTTATCCGTCATTACCGTTTCCCTCCCACATCGCGCTTTTTTAAAGTGCCTTCCGTGTATGCAATAAATAAAATCTACTGAATACAGCCACCTGAACACGCTACGTCATTTCCAGGACAAGTCTTGTTACTGTTAAATATTAATTACGTTTTTATGGGCCTCTGCACAGGCTGCAGTGTACCTGTAGCCCGACCATGGATAAGGCCAGGCAATGAAACGCCGTACTACACCGGGATGTGATGATGAACAGTAATCTGCTTAACCTGCGCCAGCAGCGCGCGACGCGCACGCTATTTTTTATCGCCGGACTGGGCATGGCCGCCTGGGCGCCGCTTATTCCCTTCGCCAAAGCGCAACTGGCGATCAATGACGGCATGCTGGGGCTGCTGCTGTTCTGTATCGCCGCAGGCTCCATGTCAGTTATGCCCTTTACCGGCGCGCTGATTGCCCGCTTTGGCTGTCGCACGCTGCTGCTGCTGTGCGGTGCGGGACTGGCCCTGGATCTGCCGCTGCTGATGCTGCTGAACGCACCGCTGCCGATGGCGGGCGCGCTGTTGCTCTTCGGCGCTATCAACGGACTGATGGATGTCAGCATGAATTATCAGGCGGTGATCGTGGAGCGCGAGGCCGGGGTCAGCAAGATGTCGGGCTTTCACGGCTTTTACAGTCTTGGCAGCATTGCTGGCGCCGGCGCGGTGAGTCTGCTGCTGTGGCTGCAGGTTGCGCCCCTGCTGGCGCTGCTGCCGCTGTGTGCGTTGATTGTATTGCTGCTGATGATGAGCCATACCGCCCTGTTGCCCCGTCGTCGCACGGATGCAAAACCAACGCGCGGTACGCTGCGCGCCCTGACGCACCGTAACGTGGTGCTGATTGCCCTGCTGTGTTTCCTGCTGTTCCTCACCGAAGGCGCCATGCTCGACTGGTCAGCGGTGTTTATGAACAGTGAACGCGCCATGTCGATGCAGCTGGCCGGTTTCAGCTTCACGCTGTACGCCACGGCTGTCGCTACGCTGCGCCTGTTTGGCGATCGGCTGATTAATCACTATGGCAGTCGCCGCGTGCTCACCTGGGGCGGTCTCGTCGCCAGCGGGGGGCTGGCATTAGCGATTTTCTCCGTCTGGCTGTGGAGCGCCCTGCTCGGCTTTGTGCTGGTGGGTATCGGTCTGGCCAATATCGTGCCGATTTTATTCAACGCGGCGGGTAACCAGCGCACTGTCGCCGCGCATTACGCCATACCGGCTGTCACGCTGTGCGGTTACTCCGGGCTACTGCTGGGCCCGGCGCTGATTGGCTTTAGCGCCCAGCTTACGTCCCTGACCACCACGCTCAGCGCCGGCATCGTGATGTTGCTGCTGGTGACTTTCGCGGCGCGTTTCGCTCTGACAGCGAAGTAGCGCCTCTGCCCTGTCATATTCACAAGGAGTTTCTATGACAACCTCAACGCAACCGGTGTTCAGCCTGCACTACGTCGGGCTCAATCTGAAGAAAGGCGTTAATGCCGCGACCTTCGAAGCCTTTCTCAAGGCGCGCGGCACGCAGATTCCTGCTTATCCGGGCTGGCAATGGTCGCTGTTAAAAGGCCTGCGCGGCGAACGCCAGGAACAATACCTGATGCTGTATCAGGCTCCCAGCCAGGCAGACTATGACCGCTACATCACCCCCACAGGAGCACTCACGGCTGAGGCCATCGCCTTCTGGCAACAACGGCCCGAGGCGTGCGCGCTGCTTGAGGAGTGGAAAAACTTTGCCACCTACGGGGAGCTACCAACGCTCTTCTCCACGTTCTCGCTGCTGGCAGAAAACCGCCACAGCTCACTGCCGCCCGGCCCAAACTTTCAGCCCGATGCCCAACCTGCCGTGGCGCGCGTGGTCGGTTTACATCATCTGGCGCTGCGCGCTGGCGTGACGGCTGCCGACTTTGATCGCTTTATGATTGAGAACGTCGCGCGCATTGATGACTATCCCGGCTGGAAGTTTCACATGCTGAAGGGCACCGGCGGTAATCGAAGTGAGCAGTATGCGGTGATGCTGGTGATCGAGAGCCTCGACTCGCTCAACAGCTTCCATCCGGCGATGGACGTCTCAACCGAAAAATCGCTGACGTTTGTGAAAAACCATCAGGAGAGCGAGCGTATGTATGATGAATGGCGCACCATGGCCTCGTTCTCCGGCGCACCGCAAATGTATACCGACTATCTGACGATTGCCGGCAACGTTGGCTGAGGTTGGCCATGACCGGCGGAGGCCGGTCAGACTGCATCATCACGCCCGCGCAGGGTTGGTGGCGGTTATGGCTGACCCGGCACCTCAACGCCTGGCCAGCCCGCCGTTCGCGTCCGTTGCCGGATTAGCTCACGCGCGCCGCTGCCGGGCTGTTCAGCGCGGCCAGCAGCGTTGCCGAGTCCGCCACTGCGCCGAATATACCGCCCTGCATATGAATCATGCTGAGCGCCGCCTCATGATGCTTCAACTCCGTCGCCGCGCAGCAGTCGCTCAGCACCAGACATTCAAAACCGCGATCGTTGGCTTCGCGCAGTGTGGTATGCACGCAAACGTCGGTGGTGATGCCGCTGATGATTAAGTTGCGGATACCGCGACTGTGCAGAATCAGCTCAAGGTCGGTGGCGTAAAAAGAGCCTTTGCCGGGTTTATCAATAATCACTTCATCCGGTAGCGGCGCCAGCTCGGGAATGATTTCCCAGCCTGGCTCACCGCGCACCAGAATGCGGCCACAGGGCCCTGGTGCACCAATCTCCGCCTGCATCCGCCGCGATCGCCAGCGCTTGTTGGCCGGCAGATCGCTCAGGTCCGGACGATGGCCTTCACGGGTATGGATGATCGGGAAGCCGGATTCGCGCATGCGCGCTAACACCTGCTGCAGCGGTTTGATGGGGGCACGCGTCAGGGAGATATCGTAACCCATAGTGTCAACATAGCCGCCCTTGCCGCAGAAGTCGGTTTGCATATCAATCACCAGCAGCGCGGTGTTTTGCACCGTGCAGTTGCCGTCAAACGGCCACGGATAGGGGGTTGAATCAACGATATAATCAGGCATTGCTTTTCTCCATTACCGCCGTGCTGCTTTCCGGTTTCCATTTCACGATCAGCGTATAGCTCAGTGCCGCGGTGACCAGCCCGATAACCGCTTCACCAAACTGCGGGAATTCGAGGTGGGCCATCACCGCACACAGGCTGCCGATGGCCCAGGCGGCGAACGCGCTGCCGCGCAGGCGCCGGGTTTGACGCTGTTCGCTGATTTTTGCCATAAAGATCAAATCAACAATCATCACTGCGCCAAACGGCGGCACCACCATGCCGAGCAGGCTGAGCCATTCGAGGAACCAGGACCACACGCCGGCCAGCGCCAGCACGCCACCGATGGCCCCGAGGATCAGCGTCCACAGGCGCATTTTGCTGCTGAACAGATGGCTGAAACCGACCGCGCCGTTATACAGGCAGTGCGTGCACACCGAACCGAGGTTGATAAACACAAACAGAAAGGCGATGACGGAGAGCAGCATGCCGTGCCCCATCAGCAGCGGCAGGAAGTTACCGCCGTTGCTGAGCGGGTCGACCGCCGCGCCGACGGCGACAATCACCACGCCAAACAGATAGGAAATCACATTCGCCAGCGGGAACGCGGAAAACGCGGCGATCACCGCTGATTTGCCGTCCTTCGACCAGCGGGTGAAATCCGCCGTCATGGTGCCGGAATCCGCAAAGCCGGCAATCACCATGGTGACCGCCGTGCCCATGCTCATGGCACCAGCGGCTGCCGGACTGCCCTGCCACTGGGTCAGCGTGGTGAAATCATGATCCTTGCTCACCAGCCACAGCGCAACCAGCCCCAGCACCACAAACAGCGGAGCGGCAATCATTCCCAGCACCGACAGCGCCCGCACCCCAAGAAAGGTGACGCCAGTATACAGCACCATGGCAAACGCGGTGACCGCCAGCGCATTCCAGCCAAAAGTCTGGTTGATCACCGTCCCGGTCAGGCCGGTCTGGAAGGCGTACCAGCCTATCACCACGGTAGAAAGAAAGCCGGACACCAGAATATAGCCTTTGGTGCCGAAGGTCCGCTTCGCCTGCAGCGCGAAGTTCATACCGGTATGCCCGGCGAACCAGCTAAGTGCGCCGACATAGGCAAACAGCACCAGGTTACCCAGCAAAATCGCCAGCAGTGCCGGCCAGAAGCCAAGATGCCAGGTGATAATGCCGCCGAACAGCGCATTGGTGAGGATCATCGGAAAGCCAAACCACACCGCCGACACCGAACCCGTCGAGTGGCGATGACTAAGCGGCACCGGCTCATGCTCGAACTCCTGCTCCAGCGCAGGGGAAGATTTGTTACTCATGGAGAACTCCAATAGCAGCAGGATAGTGTTGATTCCATGGTTGGATGCGCTCAAAAGCGGCACTGGCCGCCAGCACCAGGCCATCGTCCAGATGACGACCCACAATTTGCATACCGATCGGCAGACCACTGGCCGTGAAGCCGGCAGGCACCGAGGCGGCAGGCTGACCGGTAAAATTGAACGGGAAGCAGAACGACAGCCAGTGATCGTTGCGCACCATGCGGCCATCAATGACTTCCGGGCCCTGCATGTGCAGCGCAAATGGCGGCGCCGCCAGCGTCGGTGACAGCAGCAGGTCGTAGCGCTGCATAAAGCGCCACAGCTGGTTGCAGAGCTTTTTGCGCGTGGTGTTGGCGTCAGTGAAATGCTCTGCACGCCAGTCGCGCTGCAGCATGGCGCTCAGGTGCGGTGACATCGCTGTTCCCAGTTGGTTCTGCATCTGGCGCATGCCGCTCAGATCGCTTTCGAACGCCACCAGCGCAGCAAAGCTGGCGCTTTCGTCAGCGATGCCGGGATCCACCTCCTCCAGCTCTGCGCCCAGCGCTGCAGCGAAACGACGCGCGGCCGCGGTGACCACGGCGCGCACTTCCGCATCGACGGCGATATAGCCAAAGTCGGCGCTGAAAGCGATGCGCAACCCCTGCAGTGGCCGATCCAGACTGGCCAGCCAGTCAACATCGCTGCATGGGATGGAGTGCCGATCGCGCATGTCCGGACCGGCCATCACCGACATCATCAGCGCGCTGTCGCGCACGCTACGCGTCATCGGACCGATATGTTCAAGCGATTCCCAGCTGGAAACGCCAGGATAACGCTCATCGCGGCAGCCCGGCCACAGCGGTACCCGCCCCATCGAGGCCTTGAGTCCATAGACACCGCAGTGGGCCGCCGGGATACGTACCGATCCTCCGCCATCACTGCCGAGCGCAATCGGACACAGCCGCGCCGCCAGCGCCGCGCCGGATCCCGCGCTCGATCCGCCCGGCGTTTTGCTCACATCCCAGGGATTACGCGGTGAGGGAAACAGGGGATTATGGCCGACACCGCTGTAGCCAAATTCCGGCGCGGTGGTCTTGCCCAGCAGGATGGCATCCGCCGCCAGCAGGCGCTCAACGGTGATGTCATCTTCTTCGGGAATAAAATCGGCGTAGGCGGCCGATCCTGACGTGGTTCGCACACCGGCGGTACAGATCAAATCTTTTACCGCCAGCGGCACACCCGCCAGTGCGCCCAGCGGCTCGCCGCGCGCACGACGGCGGTCGATCTGCTCTGCCTGTGCCAGCGCCCGCTCCGGCGTCAGCGTACAAAACGCCTGTATCAGCGGCTCCCGCTGTTCCAGGCGATCCAGCGTCGCCTGGGTTAACTCGCGCGCGGAAACCTCGCCGTCGCGCACCCGCGCCGCCAGCTGGGTGGCATCTTCATCCAGCAGTGCATCAAACATGATCGTTCTCCCGGGTTAATTGGCTACCGGGAGGAGTGCAGTTTGCGTGCCAGAATAGCGTGAAGTGCGCGGCCGTTATGCGCCGGGCCAGATAGGATACGGTCTGGGATACAAGATGGAATACTTATGGATGCGGCATCCATACCGATGCAGGCAATGCGCACAAACTGTGCGCACCGCTGCATCATCGCGTTGCCATTTTAGGGTGCAGCCGGCGGAGGCGACGTTGCTGCCGTGGCGTGCTTCAGAAGGGTTAGCTTTGCGCGCTGACTAACCGCACGGCGAAGCCAAAAAACAGCATGCCGGTCAGCATGTTCGCCAGCTTGACCAGGCGGGTGCGGCTGCGCAGATAGCGCACCATCACCGCGCCAGCCACCAGCAACAGGGAATAGTAGCTGAAACTGATCACCTGAATCAGCGCCCCCAGGGTGGCAAACGCCGGCGCGGTATGGGTTACGCGCGGATCGATAAACTGAATGAAGAACGAAACGTAAAACAGAATCGCCTTGGGATTGGTTACGCCAAGCAGCAGCGCACGCAGGAAATAGTTTTCCTGTTTTACCGCTTCAGCCGGTTGATCGCCGCTGCGTTTGCGCAGCGCGCCGATGATAATCTTCACGCCGAGATACAGCAGGAACATGGCACCAAGATAACGCACCACCATAAAAATATGCGGACTGGTACGGATCAGCGTCGCGACGCCCGCCCAGGCGAGAAAAATCAAAATCAAATCGCCCGCCATCACCCCGGCTATCGCCTGACAGGCCGGCTTTGCCCCACGACTCATCCCGGTGCGCAGCACATACAGACTGTTGGGTCCGGGTAATAGAATGATCACCAGCGCGCCCGCCAGGAAAGTCCAGAGATTGATGATGCCTAAATCGTGAAACATTACGATGCTACCCCATGCCGTTAAGCAGGTAAAAAAGAGTGAAAGTGGAACCCGGCGCGCTGCTCAACTGCCGCGGCGCGGCGCATAGTAGCAGTTGTGCGGTGGATTTGTCGCTTCACGCCACGGTTCAGGTGGTTGAAACGGTGTTACGTAACATATACAGCGCGTGACAGGCACCAGTGACGTTGTCACAGTGATGATTCAGAGGTTTCGCAACTGCTGCATCACCGCATCCAGAAATACCCGTAATACCGCAGGCTGGCGTTCGCGCGACATATACAGGCCATAAATGCCTAAGGTGCGCGGTTGAAAGCCGGGCAGCACGCAACGTAACTGACCGCTGGCCAGCGCAGCCTGCGCCTCCATTGCCGGCACCATGGCAACACCACAGCCGGCGATAGCGGCATCACATAACACGGATGAAATACCGGCGCTGAAATTGCCGCTCACCACCACGGAAACCGCCTCGCCTTGCGCATCGTGAAACTGCCAGCGCTGCCCGGCGAAGCGGCTGTAGTGCAGGCAATTATGTTGTGCCAGATCCGCTGGCGTCTGAGGCTCGCCCTGCTGCGTTAAATAGGCCGGCGCAGCGCAGACTACCGAGGCACATTCACCCAGCCTGCGGGCAATCGCGCCGGGCTCCGGATCGTCGGTAATGCGAATGGCCACATCGATGCGCTCACCCACCAGGCTGACCGGCTGATTATTGATCTCCAGCTCAATACGCACCGCCGGGTAACGCGCCAGAAACGCCGGAATCATCGGTCCAAGAATGTGGGTGGCGGTTGAATGTGCACAGGCCACGCGCAACGTGCCCTGCGGTTTGCCCTCATCGCCCTGCTGTTCAATCTCGTCGGCCAGCCGGGCCAGCGCGCGTGTCTTATGCAAAATCTGCTCACCCGCCGGGGTAATGGTCAGCCGCCGTGAAGAACGGTGCAGCAGGCGTGCGCCTGCCCACTTCTCCATTTCATCAAGATAGCGACTGACCATCGGGCGCGAAATATCCAGCGCGCGCGCCGCCGCGCTCAGGCTTCCCAGCTCACAAATCCGGTTAAACACCCGCGCTGCCGTCACTCTGTCCATGCAGGCTCCATCTGATCGTTTTATGCAACTGATCATATCTGATTGCGGGAATTCTGCCAGCTGGCGATTGGCTTACAATAGCGTCTTTCAGTGACGGCACGTTGCCGTAAAAAGGAAGATGCCATGAAGATGAAATCACTCGCGCTGCTGGTCACCTTAGCCGCCGCGCCGGCTTTTGCCGCCCCGTTGCAGTTAGACGTGTATAACCCACAGGAACAGGGAATTTTTCCGGTCTCGTCGACGCTGGTCTCCGGTCCGCATGAAGCGATTCTGTTTGATGCGCAGTTCAGCCCCAAAGATGGCGAGAAGCTGGTGGAACTGATTAAAGCGCGCGGCAAGCAGCTGACCCACATCGTGATCACCTCGGGCGATCCGGATTTCTACTTCGGTCTTGAGCCGCTGGTGCAGGCGTTTCCGCAGGCCAAAATTGTCGCCTCGCCGCTGGTAGTGGAACATATCGAAGCGACCAAAGATGCCAAGCTGCAGTACTGGGGACCGCAGATGAACGGCGCTGCGCCACACCAGCTGTATGTACCGCAGATTACCCACCAGACGCGGTTTAGCGTCGATGGTGAGCGCATCGAGCTGCGCCACGCGGCAGAAAAATCAGCCTACGTGTGGATTCCCTCCAGTAAGGCAATACTCGGTGGCACAGTGGTGGACTCAGGCATTCACGTCTGGACCGCGGACACGCAGACCGCAGCCAGCCGCGCAGAGTGGCGTCAGGTATTGCGAGAAATGCAGCAGTTGAAGCCGCAGGTGGTGATCCCCGGCCACTATCTGGGTGCGCGTCCGGCGGGCGATAAAGCGGTCACCTTTACGCTGGATTATCTGCAAAGTTTTGAGCGGGCGCTGCAACAGCACAAAGGCTCCGCGGCGGTGATTGAGGCAATGAAACAGGCGTGGCCAACCTTAGCGGATGTCAGCTCGCTGGAGCTGAGCGCGAAGGTGAATACCGGTGAGATGAAGTGGAAGTGACGCGAGGATAAATAAACGGGCCAGACGCCGCCGCGCCTGGCCTGAAGCTTACTGCAGATGGGTTTTCAGCTCTTCCGCCGCCTGGCGAATCGCAGTGCGGACTGCCGGCACCTTGCTCAGCGGATTGAGCAGGCCGTAGTCATGAATCAGGCCGTTATAGCGCGTCACGGTGACATCCACACCGGCAGCATCCAGTTTGCGACCAAAGGCTTCACCCTCATCACGCAGCACATCCAGTTCTGCCGTCTGAATCAGCGTTGGCGGTAAGCCCTGCAGCTGCTCTTTTGTGGCGCGCAGCGGCGAAGCGAGAATATTGTCGCGCTCGCTCTGTTTGGTGGTGTAGGCGTCCCAGAACCATTTCATCATGTTACGCGACAGGAAATATCCGTTGGCAAACTGGTGATACGAAGCGGTATCAAAGCGCGCATCGGTTACCGGCCACAGCATGATGTCATAACGAATCGCTGGCGTTTGCTGCTGTTTAGCCTGCAGCGCGACCGCCGCCACCATATTGCCGCCGACGCTGTTACCAACCAGCGCCAGGCGCTTGCCATCGACACCAATTTCACTACCGTGTTCCGCCACCCAGCGTGTCGCCGCATAAGCCTGATTGATGGCCAGCGGATAATGCGCTTCGGGTGACGGCGTATAGTTCACAAACACAGCCGCAGCGCCAGATTCCACCACCAGATCGCGTACCAGACGTTCGTGGGTCGGGAAATCACCGAGGATCCAGCCGCCGCCGTGGAAGAACATAAATACCGGCAGCGTACCCTGTGCACCCTGCGGTTTTACGATATTCAGCTTAATGGGCTGGCCGTTTACCTGAATGGTTTTTTCAGTGACGTCGGCCGGCGGCAGCGTTACGCCCTTCTGCGCATCAATCAGCACCTGACGCGCTGCCTGCGGTGACAGTTGCTCAATCGGTTTGCCGCCGCTGCTGTTCAGCGCCTGTAAAAACTGCTGCACGTGACGTTCAGGTTGTGGTGCGTCAGCAAAGCTATTTACCGACGCAGTAGCCATCGCCATGGCAAGCAGAGAGTGTTGTAATTTCATGGTGTTACTCCTTTAATATTTTTTGCGATTATATCGCGCGCTACTTAAATGATAATGACTTGATGGTCGTGTTCTGAACTGAGACTGAATTTATATAGTGCGCTATTTAATAGCAAGATATTTTTTAGCGAAGATTTACATCACTACTCTATTACACTGATTTTAATAAGGATATTTTTTCAAATTTTTGCCTGCAGGCGGGTGCGCTTTCCGGCCAGCCACATCGGCAACCTGCAGATTCATCTTGTCTGCGTCCCCGCCAGCAGCCACACTGGCGAGCACGCCGCGATTTTTCACACATTGAGGTAACGGGTAATGCCGCAGAGTAAAGCTACCCTGACTGGTCTGCTGGCCATTCTGCTGTGGAGCACGATTGTAGGATTAATAAAAAGCGTTAGTGAAAGTTTTGGTCCGGTAACCGGTGCCGCGCTGATTTATAGCGCCAGCGCCCTGTTGTTGCTGCTCACCGTGGGTTTTCCTGACCTGCGCCAGTTTCCCCGACGCTATTTGCTGCTCGGCAGCCTGCTGTTTGTCTGCTATGAGCTCTGCCTGTCGCTGTCGCTGGGTTTTACTCATAGCGGCCATCAGGCGATTGAAGTCGGCATGGTTAATTACCTGTGGCCGGCGATGACCATCGTTTTAACGGTGATGGTTAACCGGCAAAAGACCAGCCCGTTGATTATTCCCGGCCTCCTGCTGGCCGTCGCCGGTATTTGTCGGGTACTGAGCGGCGATCGGGGATTTTCACTGGGCGAAATGATCGACAACGTGATGGATAATCCGCTCAGTTATGGTCTGGCATTGGGCGGTGCGACGATTTGGGCGGTTTATTGTGTGGTGACAAAAAATAGCGCTAAAGGCAGTAACGGCATCACGCTGTTTTTTATCTTAACTGCGCTGACGCTGTGGCTGAAATCGCTGCTATCACCGCAGCCGCCCGTGGTGTTTTCACTGCAGGCGTGCATCAGCCTGGCGCTGGCAGCGATGGCGATGGGGCTTGGCTATGCGGCGTGGAACGTCGGCATTCTGCACGGCAATGTCACGCTGTTAGCCGCAGCATCCTACTTTATCCCTATCATTTCATCGCTGATAGCCGCTTTTATCCTTAACTCCAGCCTGACCCTCTCCTTCTGGCAAGGCACGGCGATGGTTTGCCTCGGTTCGCTGCTCTGCTGGTGGTCAACGCGCGGGACTGCAACGCATAAGCTGGAAAGCAACACGCTGGAATAAGCGGCTGGATGGCGCAGCCGGACGAGAATACAGACAGTGGTGCAGACTCAGCGCGGCGGCGGGAACATTTTGCGATACAGCGACGGCGTCATGCCGGTTACTTTGACAAACGCGCGGCGCATCACATCGGCACTGTGATAGCCGCAGGCCGCCGGGATCGCTTTGAGCGGCAGCTCACCGGCATCCAGCAAAGCCCGCGCGTGGCTGATGCGTGTCTGCTCCAGCCATGCGCCAGGCTGGATCTGCATTTCCTGCTGAAACAGACGCGCTAAATGCCGCGTACTGAGGTGCATGTGCGCCGCCAGGTCTTCCAGCCCGCGAATCTGTGCCAGATGCGCGATTGCCCAGCGCTGCATCTCCTGAAAGGCGCTGCGTCCGGCCAGGGACACCTGCTGTTTACGCACAAAATGTCCCTGTGTCACCGGGCGCTGGAAGAACATCACCAGGCTGGCGGCCACCTCCTGCGCCAGCTCGCGCCCGAGATCCTCTTCCACCAGCCGCAGCGCCAGATCCAATCCGGACGTCACGCCCGCCGCCGTGCGTAATGCACCATCCGCCACATACAGCGCATCGGCTTCGACCTGCGCATCGGGTAGCAGTAATGCCAGCCGTTCCGCACATGCCCAGTGAGTAGTGACTTTCCTTCCGTTCAGCAAACCCGTTTGCGCCAGCAGCAGCGCCCCCGTACACACCGAGCCGTAACGCTGGCTGCGCTGACAGAGCGCGATAATCTGCTGGCGATCACTGGCGGAGAGCTGCATCTGGCTGGCGTCAGGTGCTCCGGCGACCAGAAAGGTATCGGCGCGATGCTGTGTCGCCGCAGTTAGCGCAACGTCGGCTTCCAGCCGGACACCAGACGAGCAGCGGATGCTGGTGTGCTGCAGCGACATCACGCTGAGCTGATACACCTGACGATGTAGCAGCCGATTTGCCTCGGCAAACACATCCAGCGGCCCGGAAATATCCAGCAGCTGGGCGCCGGGAACGGCCAAAAGGGTAATGTGATGGTGAGTCATTGTCTGGCTGTCCGCTTAAATCGCAATGTCAGAAATCATCGTTAAACAGAGATTCATGACATTGTCGCGCGGCTTTATGCTGAACGCAACTTCACTAAGCGGAGACATCACCATGAGTTTTACGATTAACGGCATTCGTATTCCGGACAGCAAAATGGCGCGCGATGCTACCGCGCTGGTACGTGACATCGAATCGGATCTGTTATTTCATCACTCCAGCCGCGTTTTTTACTGGGGCGCTTTGGCAGGTCAGCGACTGGGCGTCAAAGTGGATGCCGAGCTGCTTTACGTTGGCTGCATGTTCCATGATGTGGGCCTGACGCAACAGCATTGCAGTTGCGATAAGCGCTTTGAAGTCGATGGCGCCAATGCGGCGCGCGATTTCCTGCAACATTACGGGGTTGCCCAGGCGGACATTGATAAAGTGTGGACGGCGATTGCCCTGCACACGACGCCCGGCATTCCGCGATTTATGGCCGGGGAAATCGCCCTGGTGACGGCCGGCGTTGAGATGGATGTGCTGGGTATTGACTATGATCACTTCAGCGATGAGCAACGTGAAGCCGTGGTGCAGCAGCATCCCCGTCCGGCACAGTTTAAAGAAGAAATTATCCAGGCATTTTATGAAGGCATTCAACACAAACCGGCGACGACTTTCGGCAACGTGAAAGCTGACGTCATCGCTGATAAGCAACCGGCATTTCGCCCGATGAATTTTTGCCGGGTTATCCGCCAGTCGCGCTGGGCGGGTTAACATGGACAGCGGAGATAGCTCATCGCGAACGGGAGAAATGGCGACGGAAGCGTGCGCTGTGAATCCCGGCAACAAAATTAACTCATCGAACATTGTCAGCAGGGGCGAATTTTCGTTGCTACTATAGTGACGCAACACACAGCTCAAGCGTTGCGACGAGAATTTTTCCTGTAGTTTTTTGTTATGCCCGCTCTGCGGGCATTTTTTTATGCCAGAAATGGACTGCCGTCCCCTGCCGCTGCCGTGCTGCCTGATGTCCGCTGGACGTTTTGCCGGTAGCGGATGTTAATGAAAGCGACCAATTCATAACAATTTGCCCACCACGCATGTATATCTTCGTTACAAATAGGGTGAGAAAATGACCTTGTTTCATATGGTACAACACTGTTTCACCATGTAAAATCGAAACGACTATCCAGTAAGACTGCTTACGGCATGCATCGATCCCTGAGAGATCGGGCTGCCGCATGGCCAGAGGATTGAATACAGAAAAACAATTAGTTGAGGTTATTTATTATTCCCCTGGGAAAGAAAGGGGGTGGGCAAAAGCAAGTAGTGCAAAGCGCCATGTCTTTGTACTCAGGAATCATTTGAATGAAATCAAAAGAGCAACCAATCAAAACATCCAGAAGGTCATTTCTGCAGAAAACCCTTTCTGTCATCCCCTTCACCGCGATTGCAGGCACCACAGCAGTGAGCGCGATGGCTTCTGCAGCTCCGGCTAAAGAAAAAAGTGAGACCTATCACTACGTTCCGGTATTTTTTAATAATGACGAATGGAGATTTATTTTATCCGCAACGGACCTGCTGATTCCTGAAGACGAATTCGGCCCCGGTGCGGTGAGTGAAGGCGTGCCCGTTTACATCGATAAGCAAATGGAATTGCCTTATGGCTATGGTTACCTGTGGTATATGAGCCCGCCATTTCAGGAATCGATTCCTGAGATGGGATACCAGACTAATCTGGTGCCACGGGAAATTTACCGCCGGGGAATTATCAACCTGAACAAATACTGCCGTGAAAAGTTCCAGAATAACTTCGCAGATTTAAGCAAAGAAAAACAGGAAGCGATTTTACACGATCTGGAGTCGGGAAAAATCGTGCTTGATACTATTTCCGGCAAGTTATTTTTCTCTCAGTTACTACAGAACACTAAAGAAGGTTATTTAGCCGATCCGGTGCATGGCGGTAATCAAACCATGGCATCCTGGAAATTAATTGGTTTCCCGGGCGCGCGCGCGGACTTTATTCAGGTTATGGAGAACCCCGACAAACCTTATCCTTTAGGCCCTGTGAGTATTTCTGGCAAGTATGGTGCAAAAAAATGACCA
>NZ_JASEWO010000123.1:0-14321 GCF_030024295.1 Pantoea sp. Pa-EAmG | reverse complement strand
TCCAGTCTGGATAAATGGTATCGTTTACACAAGGTGACGATTCTCATTTTGTGGGTTTATGTGCAGCGTTTGCTGAATAATGCGGCAGGCTAGTGGTAGCGGTTACATTTTTAGGGAAGGAAATCTGTCAGGTGCGTACTGTTATCGCCGGGCCGCCATGGATGGCGACCCGCTCATCAATGAAAACTAACGCAACGCCTCCTGCTGATAAGCATAGCCCGCGCCCTGTTTTACAAAACTCAGGCGGTGGGTGATGCACTGCGGCGCGTCTTCGGCGTGGTGGGACACAAACATCAGCTGAGTACGGCCTTCGCCGATCAGCACATCAACAAAGCGGCGCACCAGCTGGCGGTTAATGGGATCGAGCCCCTGCAGTGGCTCATCCAGGATTAACAGCGTCGGGTGCTTCACCAGCGCGCGCGCAATCAGCACCAGCCGCTGCTGGCCCCACGACAGGCTATGAAACGGCGCATCGGCCAGCGCATTGTCCATGCCGAGCAGCGCCAGCCACTGGCGCGCCAGCGCTTTCTGCCGATCCGATACCGCCTGATACAGACCGATCGAATCAAAAAAGCCTGAGAGGATCACCGTACGCACGTTACAGCTGACGCGGTAATCCAGATGCAGGCTGCTGCTGACGTAACCGATATGCTGCTTGATGTCCCAGATGGTTTCACCGCTGCCGCGGCGAATACCAAACAACGTTAAATCATTGCTGTAGCCCTGCGGATGATCGCCGGTGACCAGGCTAAGCAGGGTCGATTTACCCGCGCCGTTGGGGCCGATGATCTGCCAGTGCTCGCCGGGATTGACCTGCCAGTTCAGGCCGTCGATCACCGCGTGATCGTTATACGACACCACGCCGTTGCGCAGGGTAACGCGCGGCGCATCTGCCGCCAGCTGCGGCAGCTGATCCGGCTGGTCCGGCTCCGGCAGCGCCATGCCCTGCAGGCGTTCGCTGTGCGCCAGCTGCGCCACCAGCGCTTCGGCGAGAATCGCCTGGCGCGCGCCCACGTGCGTCAGCGTGCACTCCGCCAGCACGCCGACCTGCTGGACAAAATCCGGGATATCGTCAAAGCGGTTCAGCACCAGTACCACGGTGTAGCCGTCGCGATGCAGCTGATGCAGCGTATCGGCAAGGCTGGCGCGCGATGCCACATCCAGACCATCAAAAGGTTCGTCGAGGATCAGCAAATCCGGCTGCGCCATCAGCGCCTGACACAGCAGCGTTTTGCGCGTTTCGCCGGTAGAAAGGTATTTGAAGCGGCGAGTCAGTAAAGCGCTGATGCCAAACTGCTGGGCCAGCGCCTGCGCCCGCGCCTCATCCTTTACTTCATCCTGAATGATCTCCAGCGCGGTGCGGCCGGTGTCATCTTCGCCTTCACTCAGCAGATCGGTGTTGTTGCGCTCCCACTCCTGCGTCACCAGCTGTTGTAGCTGCTCCAGCGACAGACGGGTGCGGCGCTGAAAATCCTGCCGCAGCTCGCCCTTTGCCGCCGTCAGCTCGCCGGACAGCGCGCGCGCCAGCGAAGATTTACCGCTGCCGTTGGCACCGACAAAGGCCCAGCTTTCGCCGCTGTGCAGGGTTAAGTCCGGCAGGGTCAGGGTACGGCTATCGCTCAGGTGAAATATGCCTTGCGAAATTTGCAATGAGGCCATGATTTGTTCCGTTTTCTGCATCAAGTCGCTCAGTTGTAGCGAGCCAGCGAAATGAAGTCAAATCATGGCGGCCAGATCAGAGCAGTGTGGCGATGATGGCGTGTTCGGCATTAAAACAGGCGGTCACGGCGCTGCCGGGCTGCAGATTATGCTGGCGAAGCGCCTGGCTGGGGACGGTGGCGCACAGCATTTCACCGCCTGCCAGTGCAATCAGCACTTCACTCTGCGTTTCGCCGGGTTCGATGGTGTGGACAACGCCCGGCAGCTGATTATCGCCCTCTGCGGCGTCAGGCGTCAGGCGGATCCACGGCGCTTTGATCAGCACCAGCACCTCTTTACCGCTGTCGAGCTGCAGCCGCTCCGCGCTGCGTTCGGTCAGGGCCACCTGCAGGCGCATCACGCCGTCGTTCAGCAGTACCTCAACATGCTGCTGCACCTGCTGACGATCGCGCGCCTGCACCGTGCCAAACAGCTGGTTGCGCGCGCTGGTTTGCAGGGAAAAGCGGGCGATCGCCGCCAGCAGGCTGTCAAGCGGCAGGCTGTCGTTTTGCAGCACGTCAAAGGCTTTTTGCTGGATCTGCTCCATCAATTGAAACAGCTGAATCAATCGCTCGCCGTAGCGCGTCAGCCGCGCACCACCGCCGCCTTTGCCGCCGGTCGCGCGTTCGACCAGCGTCTGATCCGCCAGCTGATTCATCTCATTGATGGCGTCCCAGGCGCTTTTATAGCTGATGCCCGCCAGTCTGGCGCCCTGGCTGATGGAGCCGGTTTCCTGCACGCGCCTGAGCAGCTCGATACGGCGCGGATCGGCAAACAGTTTCTGCTGAAGACGGATGTGAAGAGAGAGTTCTGCCTGCATGTCAGCTCCTTAGGTGAATGCGCCAATTGTAAGGCCTAAAGTAAAAGCACGAAAAGGGCAGTGCCTTTTTTTCTCCAGCCGTTACAATCACTTTTTTACTCTTTGCGCGAGGTTTCCATGCTGGAACTGTTAAAAAGCCTGGCGGTCGCCATCATCATGGTGCCCATCGTGATGGCGATTATGCTGGGTCTGATTTACGGCCTGGGTGAAGTCTTTAACGTCATCTCTAAATTTGGCCGCCGCGACGACCGTCCCGCCAATAGCTCACACCACTGATTTTTAACGCCCGCACGCTGCGGGCGTTTTGCCCTTAACTTCCCGCCGTTTTTGCCGATATAAAGCTCATGACAGCTTTCAGGCTCGCGTTGTATTATCAACTATATAACGTAACCTGGAGTTCTCTATGCAAAATACGCTTTATCACTGGGCGGCGGCAGCCGTGGTCACCGTGTCGCTGTCGGGTCAGGCGCTGGCGGCGGAGAAAATTACTGTGTTCGCTGCGGCCTCGCTGACCAATGCGATGCAGCAGATTGCCACGCAATATCAGCAAAAAAGCGGCGTTGAAGTGGTATCCTCGTTCGCTTCCTCGTCGACGCTGGCGCGGCAAATCGAGCAGGGCGCCCCGGCGGATCTGTTTATCTCTGCCGATCAGCAGTGGATGGACGATGCGGCGGCGAAAAACAGCGTGATCGGCAGTACGCGTCACACGCTGCTGGGCAATGATCTGGTGCTGGTGGCGGCAAAAAGCGCGCACGCGCAGCCGGTGACCATTAATGCGCAGACCAACTGGCAAAACCTGCTTAAGGGCGAGCGCCTGGCGGTGGGCGATCCGGATCACGTGCCGGCGGGCATTTATGCCAAAGAAGCGCTGCAAAAGCTGGGCGCGTGGGACACGCTGTCTTCACAGCTCGCACCGGCTAACAACGTGCGTGCCGCGCTGGCGCTGGTAGAACGCCGCGAAACGCCGTACGGCATCGTGTACGGTTCCGACGCGGTAGCCAGTGATAAGGTGCAGGTGGTCGGACGCTTCCCCGAAGCGAGTCACAAACCCGTAGAGTACCCGATGGCGGTGGTCAGCGATCACCAGAACGCAGCGGTGCAGGCCTTCTATGACTATCTGCAGGGGCCGGATGCCGCTGCCGTGTTTAAACAGTATGGATTTACGCCGAAGAGATGATACTGAGCGATCCCGAATGGCAGGCCGTATTCCTGAGCCTGAAAGTTTCCTGCGTGGCGGTGCTGTGCAGCCTGCCGTTTGGCATCCTGATGGCGTGGATTCTGGCGCGCTGTCGCTTTCCCGGCAAAACCCTGCT
This sequence comes from Pantoea sp. Pa-EAmG, assembly GCF_030024295.1. Lineage (NCBI taxonomy): Bacteria > Pseudomonadati > Pseudomonadota > Gammaproteobacteria > Enterobacterales > Erwiniaceae > Pantoea > Pantoea sp. Pa-EAmG. Next base: position 10,490 of record NZ_JASEWO010000123.1, on the reverse strand, counting down.
CGATAGCCTGATTCATCTGCCGCTGGTGCTGCCGCCGGTGGTGGTCGGCTATTTGCTGCTGCTGTCGCTCGGGCGGCGCGGCCTGATTGGCAGCTGGCTGTATGACTGGTTCGGCATCACCTTTGCCTTCAGCTGGCGCGGTGCGGTGCTGGCCTCCGCGGTGATGGCGTTTCCGCTGATGGTGCGCGCCATTCGTCTGGCGCTGGAAGCGGTAGACAGCCGGCTGGAGCAGGCGGCGCGAACCTTAGGCGCGGGCCGCTGGCGGGTGTTTTTCACCATCACGCTGCCGCTGACTTTTCCGGGTATCATCGTGGGCACCGTGCTGGCGTTTGCACGCTCGCTCGGTGAGTTTGGTGCCACCATTACTTTTGTCTCCAACATTCCCGGCGAAACCCGCACCATCCCGTCAGCCATGTTTACCCTGATTGAAACGCCCGGCGCGGAAGGCACTGCGGCGCGGCTGTGCGCGGTGGCGATTGCGCTGGCGCTGCTGTCGCTGGTGGCCTCGGAGCTGCTGGCGCGCTGGGGCCGCAAGCGGCTGGGAGCGGCCTGATGCTGAAAATCAACATTGCGCAACAGCTCGGTGAGCATCAGCTCAACGTCGATGTGGAGATTCCGGCCAGCGGCATCACCGCGATTTTTGGCGTGTCCGGGGCAGGAAAAACCTCATTAATCAATGCTATCAGCGGTCTGACGCAGCCGCAGAGCGGCCAGATTGCGCTTAACGATCGTCTGTTGTTTGACCGCGACAGCGGCATCAATCTGCCGCCGGAAAAACGCCGCATCGGCTACGTGTTTCAGGATGCGCGCCTGTTTCCCCATTATCGCGTGCGCGGCAATCTGCAGTATGGCATGGCGCCCAAAATGAAAGCGCAGTTCGGGGCGCTGGTGACGCTGCTGGGACTGGATGCGCTGCTGGATCGCTATCCGGCCTCGCTGTCGGGTGGCGAAAAGCAGCGCGTGGCGATGGGCCGGGCGCTGCTGAGCGCGCCGGATATCCTGCTGATGGACGAACCGCTGGCGTCGCTCGATCTGCCACGCAAGCGCGAGCTGATGCCCTATTTGCAGAAGCTGGCGAAGCAGGTGGAGATTCCGCTGCTGTACGTGAGCCACAGCCTGGAGGAGATTGTCCAGCTGGCGAATCAGGTGCTGGTGCTGGATAACGGTAACGTCAAAGCCTTCGGCACGCTGGAAAAAGTGTGGGGCAGCAGCGCGATGCGGCCCTGGCTGCCGGCGGCCGAGCGCAGCAGCGTGCTGCGCGTGCAGGTGCTGGAGCAGCATCCGGATTACCCGATGACCGCGCTGTCGCTTGGCGATCAGCACATCTGGGTCAGCCGGGTGAATCAGCCGGTGAAAAGCGTACTGCGCATCCGTATCGCCTCGGCGGACGTGTCGCTGGCGCTGCAGCCGCCGCAAAATACCTCGATCCGCAATATTTTACCGGCGCAGGTGGTGGAGCTGCTGGAGCTGGACGACCAGGTCGAAGTGAAGCTGCGCATCGGCGTCAGCGAGCTGTGGGCGCGCATTTCACCGTGGGCGCGCGACGAGCTGAATATCCGGCCCGATCAGTGGCTGTATGCGCAGATCAAGAGCGTGTCGATTACCGCGTAACACAAACCGGACGACAGCGCGGTACGTCCGGTCTGCGGATCAGCGCGTTTTTTCGCGCTTTTTTCCGGTCAACCCTACAGATGCCTTGTGCCGCGACCAGCCTGGCGTTACAGCACTTCCTGGTAGATCACCTGCGCAATGCCCGGCTCAAGGTTGGTACCGATCACTTTGCGCGCGCGTGCTTTGATGGCGTCATCGGCATTGCCCATCGCCACGCCCAGCCCGGCCTGCTCCAGCATGCTAAGATCGTTGTAATTGTCGCCAAACGCCAGCACGTCCTGCATGCTCAGACCCTGGCTCGCCGCCCACTGCGCCAGGCGTTTGCCTTTGCTGTTGCCGGCCTGGGCGATGTCGACCTGATCGTGCCACGACCATTCACACGCCAGACCCAGCTCGCGTTCGGTGCGCTCGGCAAACTGCTGCAGCGCGCGGGTATCCGGATGCGACAGGGCAAATTTCCAGATCGACTGCGCGTCGTGCGCCGCCTGCGCCAGGCTCGGCACCTGCACAAACAGCGGGCGCTGCGCTTCCGGCAGCGACTGCGCCCAGTTGAGGGTGCGCGTCACATGGCCGGTCGCTTCCTGGTACAGCATCGCATCATCGACATACAGCAGACCGTGAATATTCTCCTGATCGAGCATCTCAATCACTCGCGCCGCCTGACTTTTCTCCAGCGGATCGGCAGCCAGCACCCGTTGCGCCTGGTAATCGTACAGGTACGTGCCGTTACAGCAGATGGCGGGCGTTGTCAGCTGCAGCGCCTGATAAAACGGGTGAATCGCGCAGTGATGGCGACCGGTGACGATCAGCACCTGAACGCCAGCCTGTTGCGCGCGGGCTAAGGCTTCAAGGGATTCTGGCAGGATGGTTTTGTTTGGGGTCAGCAGGGTGCCGTCGAGGTCAAGGGCGATTACGCGATAGCTCATTACACTTTCCGTCTGGAGTTAGCAAAGCAGTAAGTCTACACCCGCCAGCGGCCCTGAGACAAAAAGCAGGGCACAAATCAGCCCAGCGCGCGGCGGTGAAACGCGCTACAGTTACTGTTTTTCATCAGGCAGCGAATAAGGAAAACGCATGAAACAAGTCGTGTATACCGCCAGTCCCGAGAGCCAGCAGATCCACGCCTGGCAGATGCAGGAAGATGGCGCACTGACGTTATTGCAGGTCACGGATGTGGCTGGCCAGGTGCAGCCGATGGTGGTGAGCCCGAAGAAAGATTTTCTCTATGTCGGCGTGCGTCCGAATTTTCGCGTACTGGCGTACCGCATTGCGGCCGACGGTACGTTGAGCCTGGCCGGTGAAGCGCCGCTGCCGGGCAGCCCGACTCACATTTCTACCGACCGCCAGGGCAACTATCTGTTCTGCGGCTCCTATAACGATGCCTGCGTCAGCATCAGCCCGATTGGCAGCGACGGCCTGCCGCAGGCGCCGCTGCAGGTAATTAACGGGCTGGAAGGCTGCCATTCGGCGAATATCGACCTCAGCAACCAGACGCTGTTTGTACCGGCGCTGAAGCAGGATCGCATCTGCCTGTATCAGCTGCAGGCCGACGGCACGCTGGCACCGCGCGCGCAGCCACAGGTGACCACCGTAGAAGGCGCCGGCCCGCGTCATATGGCGTTCCACCCGAACGGTGCCTATGGCTATGTGGTTAACGAACTGGACAGTACCGTCGACGTCTGGGCACTGAACAATGTTAACGGCCAGGTCGAGCGCGTGCAGAGTCTTGATATCATGCCGCCGGGCTTCAGCGATACACGCTGGGCAGCAGATATCCATATCACCCCGGACGGTCGCTTCCTGTATGCCTGTGACCGCACCAGCAGCACGCTGACCGTGTTCAGTATCAGTGAGGACGGCTCGGTGCTGACGATTGAAGGTTATCAGCCGACCGAAACTCAGCCGCGTGGCTTTAACATTGATGGCAGCGGTCAGTATCTGGTGGCGGCGGGGCAGAAATCGCATCACATTGAAGTCTATCGCATTGGCGATCGTGGCCTACTGCAACCGCTGGCGCGTTACGCCGTGGGTCAGGGCCCGATGTGGGTAGTGATTCACGCGCTGGACTGAGGAACGCGCTTCGGTCATGCAGGGTCGCCATCTACGGCGACCTCTGTCAGGGTGCGCAGCGATGCGCACCTTATGCAATCAGGCGTATTTCACCGTGATCGACGCGCTGGCCAGCGCATGGAAGTGCACGTTGAAGCCGACCATCGCGCCGCTGGCACCTTCGTCCACCTCAATTTTCTCCACGTCCAGCGCATGCACCGTAAAGATGTAGCGATGCGATTCGCCCTGCGGCGGCGCTGCACCACCGTAACCGTTCTGGCCGAAATCGGTGCGCGTCTGAATGGCACCCTCCGGCAGTTCCGCCACGCCGGAACCGGCGCCCTGTGACAGCACGGTCACCTCAGCCGGAATATTGGCGACCACCCAGTGCCACCAGCCGGAGCCGGTCGGGGCATCCGGATCGTAGCAGGTCACCACAAAGCTTTTGGTGCCGGCCGGCACTTCATCCCATGCCAGGTGCGGCGACAGATTATCGCCCTGGTAACCCATGCCGTTAAACACGTGGCGCTCGGGCATTTTATCGCCATCGTTAAAATCCTGGCTCACTACGCGCATGATCTCTCCTTTCCTGTTGTGTACTGCTCTCCATGATGGTGGAAAATGGCGGCGAGTGCCAGCGGTGTCAGGGCTGAAAGTGGCCGTCCACCGCCAGTGCAGCGCTTAACGCCGCCGTCAGCTGCGTCAGCTGTGCGGCAGAAATCAGATAAGGTGGCATCAGGTAAATCAGCTTACCGAATGGGCGAATCCATACGCCGCGTTCCACGAAGAACTGCTGCAGCGCCGCCATGTTCACCGGCTGATGGGTTTCAATCACGCCAATCGCCCCCAGCACGCGCGCATCCGCCACCAGCGGATGGTCGCGCAGCGGCAGCAGTTCCGCACGCAGCTGCTGTTCAATCGCCGCCACCTGCGCCGGCCAGTGCCCTTCGTTGATCAGCTTCAGGCTTTCGACTGCCACCGCACAGGCCAGCGGATTGCCCATAAACGTCGGACCGTGCATAAAGCAGCCCGCCGCGCTGCGGCTGATGGTATCGGCGACGTCGCGCGTGGTCAGGGTGGCGGAGAGCGTCAGGGTGCCGCCGGTCAGCGCCTTGCCGAGACACAAAATGTCCGGCGTGATGCCGGCGTGTTCGCAGGCAAACAGCTTGCCGCTGCGGCCGAAGCCGGTGGCGATCTCATCGGCAATCAGCAATAAACCGTAGCGATCGCACAGCGTCCGCACCTGTTGCAGATAGCGTGGATGGTAGAAACGCATGCCGCCGGCACCCTGCACGATAGGTTCGAGGATCACCGCGGCGATACTGCGATGGTGCTGCTCGATTAGCCGGGCGAAATCGGCAATATCGTTGTCATCCCAGTCATCGTCAAAGCCACACTGCGGCGCGCGGGCGAACAGATGCTCGGGCAGGTAGCCGCGCCACAGGCTGTGCATGGAGTTTTCCGGATCGCAGACCGACATGGCGGCAAACGTATCGCCGTGATAACCGCGCTGCAGCGTGAGGAATTTCTGCCGCGTCTCTCCGCGTCCCAGCCAGTACTGCAGCGCCATTTTCATCGACACTTCGACGGCGATCGAGCCGGAATCGGCGAGGAACACGCACTCCAGCGCCTCGGGCGTCATGGCGATCAGCTGGCGGCTCAGCTCCACGGCTGGCGGATGGGTGATGCCGCCGAACATCACGTGTGACATCTGCGCCATCTGCTGCTGCAACGCCTGATTGAGGCGCGGATGGTTATAGCCGTGGATCGCTGCCCACCACGACGACATGCCGTCGACCAGCTCACGTCCATCGGCCAGCTGCAGCGTGCAGCCGTGCGCGGCCACCACCGGGTAGCACGGCAGCGGATCGCGCATTGAGGTGTAAGGATGCCAGATATGCTGGCGGTCAAAGCGGAGGTCGTCCTGTGTGAACATCTGTCTTGTAAACCATTTTGAAAAGATTTAGTTTACAAGTATAACCACGTTAATCGTCAGGATGAACCCCCTTTTTTGGAGTAAGCAATGGCTAATCGCTGGACACTGGCTCAGGCTCAGGCGCTATTTGATAAACCTTTTCTCGAGCTGATGTTTGAAGCACAGCAGGTGCACCGCCAGCACTTCGACCCGCGTCAGGTGCAGGTCAGCACGCTGCTGTCGATCAAAACCGGCGCCTGTCCGGAAGACTGTAAATACTGTCCGCAGAGCGCGCGTTACAAAACCGGGCTGGAAACCGAGCGCCTGCTGGAGGTGGAAGCGGTGCTGGAATCGGCGCGCAAGGCCAAAGCAGCCGGCTCCAGCCGCTTCTGCATGGGCGCAGCGTGGAAAAACCCGCACGAGCGCGACATGCCGTACCTTGAGCAGATGGTGCAGGGCGTGAAAGCCATGGGCATGGAAACCTGCATGACGCTGGGCACGCTCGACCACGATCAGGCGCAGCGGCTGGCCAGCGCCGGGCTCGATTTTTACAACCATAACCTCGACACCTCGCCGGAGTTTTACGGCAGCATCATCACCACCCGTACCTATCAGGAGCGTCTTGATACGCTGGATAAAGTGCGCAACGCCGGCATCAAAGTGTGCTCAGGCGGCATTGTCGGGCTGGGCGAAACGGTCAACGACCGCGCCGGTTTGCTGGTGCAGCTGGCCAACCTGCCCACGCCGCCGGAGAGCGTGCCGATTAACATGCTGGTGAAAGTCAAAGGCACGCCGCTGGCGGATAACGATGACGTCGAGCCGTTCGACTTTATCCGCACCATTGCCGTGGCGCGCATCATGATGCCGACCTCGCACGTGCGCCTGTCGGCCGGTCGCGAGCAGATGAGCGAACAGACCCAGGCGATGTGCTTCATGGCGGGTGCCAACTCGATTTTCTACGGCTGCAAGCTGCTGACCACGCCGAACCCGGAAGAGGACAAAGATCTGATCCTGTTCCGCAAGCTGGGCCTGAATCCGGAGCACACCGCTACGACTGCAGGCGATAACGAACAGCAGCATCAGCTCAGCGAGCAGTTGCTGCACGCCGACAGCGCGCAGTTCTATAACGCGGCCGTGTAAATGTGGTCTGAACGTATTGCGCAGGCGCTGACGGCGCAGCGTGCCGCCGACGGCTGGCGGCAACGGCGGCGCATTGAGCACAACAGCGTGCGTGAAATTACCCTCGACGGGCAGCGCTATCGCCACTTCTCCAGCAATGATTACCTCGGCCTGAGCCAGCATCCGGCGGTGATGGCCGCCTGGCAGCAGGGTGTGTGCGAGGCGGGCGTCGGTGCCGGGGCTTCCGGCCACGTCACCGGCTACAGCCGTCACCATGCGCAGCTGGAGCAGCAGCTGGCGTCCTGGCTCGGCTACCCGCGCGCGCTGCTGTTTATCTCCGGCTTTGCCGCCAACCAGGCAGTGATCCATCTGCTGGCGCAAAAGTCGGATCGCATTATCGCTGACAAACTGGCGCACGCCTCGCTGCTGGATGCCGCCAGCCACAGTCCGGCAACGCTGCGCCGTTTTGCCCACAACCAGCCGGCCAGCCTGGCGAAGCTGCTGGCGACGCGCGCGGAAGGCGGCACGCTGGTGGTGACCGAGGGCGTATTCAGCATGGATGGCGACAGTGCGCCGCTGGCTGAACTTGCCGCCGAAACCCGGCGCGCGGGCGGCTGGCTGCTGGTGGACGATGCGCACGGCATTGGCGTCACCGGTGAGCAGGGGCGCGGCAGCTGCTGGCAGCAGCAGGTGAAACCGGAACTGCTGGTGGTGACTTTTGGTAAAGGCTTTGGCGTCAGCGGCGCCGCGCTGCTGTGTGATGACGCTACCGCAGATTACGTCGAGCAATTCTCGCGCCATTTAATCTATTCCACCGCCATGCCGCCGGCGCAGTGCTGTGCGCTGCTGGCGGCGCTGGCGCAGATCCAGCAGGGCGACGCGTTGCGCGCGCGGTTACAGCAAAATATTGCCCGCTTTCGCGCGGGCGCGGCGCAGTTGCCGTGGCAGCTGATGGCCTCTGACAGCGCCATTCAGCCGCTGATCGTCGGTGAAAACCACGCCGCGCTGGCGCTGGCGCAGCGGCTGGCGCAGGCCGGTTGCTGGGTGAGCGCGATCCGGCCACCGACGGTGCCGCCGGGTACCGCGCGGCTGCGCATTACGCTCACCGCGGCGCATCATCCCGAAGATATCGACGCGTTGCTGGAGGCACTGTATGACGCTGCAGGTGAATAAACAGGCGGTGGCGCAGGCGTTTGGCCGGGCGGCCGCGCACTACGAACAGCATGCCCAGCTGCAGCGCCAGAGCGGCGAGGCGCTGCTGGCGCTGGCGCCGGCCGGATTTGGCCCGCAGCTACTGGATGCCGGCTGCGGCACCGGCTGGTTCAGCCGCTACTGGCGCGATCGCGGTCGCCAGGTCTGCGCGCTGGATCTGGCACCGGCGATGCTGCAGGCGGCACGCGAACAGCACTCGGCGCACGACTATTTACAGGGCGATATCGACCAGTTACCGCTGGCGGATAACAGCGTCGACGGCGTCTGGAGCAACCTGGCGGTGCAGTGGAGCAGCGATCTGCGCACCGCGCTGCTGCAGTTTCTGCGCGTGACGCGCCCGGGCGGCAGCGTGCTGTTTTCGACGCTGCTCGACGGCTCGCTGCAGGAGGTGCACCAGGCGTGGGCGCAGATCGATGGTCGGCGTCACGCCAATCGCTTCCTCAGCGGCGATGCCTTTGCCCTGGCGACCGCGGGCCTGCCGCTGCGCAGCCAGACGCAGATCGTCACGCTGCACTTCCCCAGCGCGCTCAGCGCCATGCGCTCGCTGAAAGGCATCGGCGCAACGCATCTGCACGATGGGCGACACGCGGCTCTGCTGACGCGCCCGCAGCTGGCGCAGCTGGAGCAGCACTGGCCGCAGGATGCGCACGGCTATCGTCTCAGTTATCACCTGATGTATGGAGTTTTACAAAAATGACACGCTGGTTTATTACCGGAACTGACACCGAAGTGGGTAAAACAGTCGCCAGCGGCGCTCTGTTGCAGGCGGCCAGCGCTGCGGGATTACGCACTGCTGGCTACAAACCGGTGGCCTCCGGCTGCGAGATTACGCCCGACGGCGTGCGCAACAGCGACGCGCTGGCGCTGCAGCGCTACAGCAGCCTGGCGCTGAGCTATGAGCAGGTAAACCCGCTGGCGTTCATCGAACCGACGTCGCCGCATATCGTCAGCGCGGAAGAGGGCAGACCGATTGAATTTGCGCAGCTCTCCGCTGGCTTACGCGCGCTGGAACAGCAGGCTGAATGGGTGCTGGTGGAAGGCGCGGGCGGCTGGTTCACGCCGCTGTCCGCGACACAAACTTACGCCGACTGGGTCGCCACCGAGCAGCTGCCGGTGATTCTGGTGGTCGGCGTGAAGCTCGGCTGCATCAACCACGCCATGCTGACGGCGGAAGCGGTGAAAGCGCGCGGGTTGCGCCTCGCCGGCTGGATTGCCAATGACATCCAGCCGCCGGGTAAGCGACATGCGGAATATCTGGCGACGCTGCAACAGCGCATTGCGGCCCCGTTCCTCGGTGAGATTCCGTGGCTGAGCAGCGCGGCGCAGCAGGCCGACTGTGGCCGTTACCTTACCCTGCCACAGTAAATGGCGCGGCGGCGCAGCACTCTGCGCCGCACGCTACCGACGCTAGGTGGCCGTTAACCACTTATTCACCGTGACATCATCCAGTTGTGCCACGCTGCCCTGCGCCACGTTGCGGCCACGATGCAGCAGCAGAAAATAGTCCGCCACGCGGCGAATGAACGACACATGCTGTTCGAGCAGCAGAATCGTCAGGCCATAGTCGCGGTTCAGGCGGCGAATCAGATTCCCCATCTCCTCCTCCAGCCACGGCGACATGCCTTCGGTGGGTTCATCCAGGATCAGCAGTTTCGGCTGCAGCACCAGCGCGCGCGCCAGGGCCAGCTGCTGCTGCTGATCCATCGGCAGTTCGCCGCTGCGCTGGTGACGCAGCGAGTAGAGCGCCGGAAACAGATCGAACACCATCTCGGGAATGGCGCGGCTGCGATCGTCCTGTGCCGCCATCAGCGCAATCAGCAGGTTATCTTCCACGCTCATCTGGGAAAAGATGTGGCGTCCCTGTGGTACGTAGCCGATGCCCATGCGCGCGCGTTGCTCAGCAGGCTGCAGCAGCAGGTTTTCCGGCGGCGCGCCGTCTTCCTGCCAGGTCATCGATCCACTATTAATGGGCAGGCGACCCATAATACAGTTCACCAGCGTGGTTTTGCCCATCCCCGGGCTGCCCAGCACGCCGGTGCAGGTGCCTGGCGGCAGATCGAGATCCACATCCCATAAAATATGGTTCTGACCGTAAAATTGATTCACCGAACGTAAACTCAGCATCTGACATTCTCCTTCCAGATTATTCGCCTGAATGCTCCCGCTCTGTGTCGTCTGGCATACAGTCATGCACAATGGCTATTGGGACACTGCTGTCGCCGGCGGCGCTTGTTCATCCTGCCGGCATGGACTCGTCACTCCACCGTTAATTCACTGCAATTCTCAGGCCAGATCCGCCAAAGCAGCCTCAACCGGGGTAAAAGGCAGCGAAACTCGCCATAATTGATGAGAAAATCTTAACAATTGCCCGCAGTAATAACTCGCCTGCACTTTGACGGTGCTGACTGCTTAACGTTTCTGGTGCATCTGTGCTGTCATAAGGCAGGGGCTGAAGAAATAAGTGGCCTTAACGCTGGGCTTTTTCCCGTTACGGCACGATGGGGTACGCCAAAAGAATAGTTAAAGCCGCACGGGATGATGGAAAAATAATCGCAAAAAAAATTTTTTCGCACGGCAGGATAAG
>NZ_JASEWO010000339.1:0-1638 GCF_030024295.1 Pantoea sp. Pa-EAmG | reverse complement strand
GGGGTGAGTTCTACGCCTTGAGCAGAGCGATAAAATAACTCGGTTCCAATTTCTTTTTTAACTGTAATTTTCATTAGCCTTTTCTCCGTCACAATCATTTATATGGCTATAATACCAGGCGTTTGGCTCCCTCGCACGATTATCACATTAATGTTGTGTCCCCTTCTCGCTCATCGCGGGCATTAGCAAATCATGAAAAATGATAATTAAAAAATTAGTTATTACAAAGTTGAATAATCCGTTATCTCTTTCATGCCTGATAAATAACTTTAGCTGAGGAGGAATGATGTCAGACGACGACCAGAAATGCCTCGAAGCTTGTTATCTTTGTTGCGGCAGGTAATCACTGTGCGGCTTCGTGCCTTGCGAAAGAGATGCTGCGCATATGCATCAAACTGGATAAGCAGTGGGCAAATTTCTGCCGGATTTACGCTGATATGTCATTAATGTGGTCATGCCAGATATAGCCAGCCACAAACAGGCAGTTTTCGTTCTCCCTCTTCCCACCGCCTGAATGCGTCTTAGCTTTTCTGAGTTACCTTTCAGGGTTTCAGAATGACTTTTGTCCAGCCATTATCACGATCATCAAAATGCTTATAGCCATCGGCAGCGTCCGCCAGAGCGAGACGATGGGAGATGATCTGCGCCGGATTGGCCCTGCCCTGATGGATAAGCCTTGCGAGCTGGCGGTTGTACGCTTTGACATTACACTGACCGGTCTTGATTGACTGACCTTTGAACCAGAAATTCCCAAAATCGAATGGCACTTTACCCTCTTTGGCCAGGTCGGTCGCGCCTCCGGGATCCTGCGGAACAAAAACGCCGACCGCACCGATGCCGCCCGTGGCCTTAGTTGACGCGACAAGGCTGTTGAGCGTGGCAGAGTTATCCTCGTGGCCATGTTTATTGCAGCATTGATATCCCACACACTCGCAACCGCAATCCGTGCCGCGCCCGTCGGTTAACTCGAGAATTTTGTTTACTGCGTCATCGCCCACACCATTGATCGCTACTGCACCCAGTTGTTCGGCCAGCGCCAGTCTGTCCGGATGGGTATCAACCACAAACACCTGCGATGCGCCTTTGATCATGGCCGAGTGAGCAGCCATCAGGCCGACCGGGCCTGCGCCGTAAATCGCCACACTCTCTCCGGGGCGCAATCCTGCCAGTTCAGTGGCATGCCAGCCGGTGGGGAAGATGTCGGAAAGTAAAACGTAGTCCTCCTCTTTTTCAACCGCATCCGGCGGCAGCACCAGACAGTTAAAGTCAGCATAGGGGACACGCAGTAACTCCGCCTGTCCGCCATCCCATTCGCCCATTTCAGCAAAGCCATAGGCGGCACCGGCCGTACCCGGATTTGCCGTCAGGCAATAGCCGGTTAACCCTTTCTCGCAATTTTCACAGAATCCGCAGCCGACATTAAAGGGCAGGCAGACATAATCGCCAACTTTGACCCGCTCAACCGCACTGCCGATTTCAATGACCTGCCCCAGATTTTCATGGCCAAAGATGCGACCCTGTTCGAAGCTGGTTCGTCCTTCGTACATATGCAGATCTGAACCGCAGATATTGGTGGTGGTAATACGGACAAGCACATCGGTAGGGCGAACGAATTTGGGATCCGGAACCGCTTTGACT
>NZ_JASEWO010000122.1:0-14366 GCF_030024295.1 Pantoea sp. Pa-EAmG | reverse complement strand
GCGAGCAAGAAACGGATAATAACAACAAGTCTGTATGGTGGGCTCTGGGCATCTGCAAGATGCGTTCGCGTGCTGGTTACCAGCACGCTTTTTTCTTTTTATGCTTCCAGTAACTCTTCCAGCGAATGATAAGCCAGCTCGCTCAGCTTGCCATTGCGGTGCAGGCGCAGCCATCCCACCAGCATGCGCAGCTCGTCAATCACCATAAACAGATCGGCCATATCGTTTTTGCTTTTCACCTGCAGGCGGGTAAGCGCATTTAGCTTGTGTGCATTCACCGTTTTATGGCTGATACCGAGCCGGTTACCAATCTGCTCCGTGTTGTAGCCCCACGCCATCATCAGCAGCACCCGTAGCTGCCGGTCCGGTAGCAGAATGTCAGCCCCCTCCTGCAACTGCGGTATCCCGCCGGCGATACAGGCCAGCAGGCAACGACGCAGCGCGGTGTGTGAGGACTTTAAATCGAGGACGCTGAGTCCGGGCAGATAACGACTGAGAGCGTGCATCATCGGCAACAGACGTCGGGTCAGCACCAGCATCTGCATGGCCGGAAACTGCTGCTGCAGCGCATACAGCACTTTGAAGGTGCCAGCCAGCGGCATATTCTCGTGAAAAATAAACACCAGTAACCGCGGCCGCACTCTTTCACACTGCGAGATGACGGTACTGAGCGACCAGAGTTCATGCACCCGGCAGCCCACCGGTAACGCTGATAGCAGGCTTTCCAGCCCGAGTGCCGCCAGCTTATCGGAGGAGTAATAGAGGATGTCTTCGCTGTGTTTTTTCATGCCTGTCCAGAGTTGCTGCACGTCGCGCCCGTAAATGATGAGCCTGAATGAGCAGGCATTAATCAGGTACGACACATCATCGGCGAAACTTAAATCAGGGTCGATCCGCCGTCTCGCATCATTTTTATTGATGCGAAAACACCGGCTGACAACCGCAGTTCCTCTGTAACAAGCCCATCAGCAGGCTCGCCATCAGCATGGCTAATCCGAAAACATTTTTTTAGAAAATCTCAGTGGTCTACACTCTGGGAAATCTTTAGCCTTGCCGCCAGTTTACTGGAGTGCTCTATGTTATTAACCGTCCTGTACATCATTGGTATTACCGCCGAAGCAATGACCGGTGCGCTGGCGGCAGGCCGACGCAAAATGGACCTGTTTGGCGTCATTATTATTGCGTCGGTCACGGCGATTGGCGGCGGCTCGGTGCGCGATATTCTGCTGGGCCACTATCCGCTCGGCTGGGTGAAACACCCGGAATACATCATGATCGTCGCGGCGGCGGCCGTGGTCACCACCTTTGTCGCGCCGCTGATGAATCATCTGCGTAAAGTGTTTCTGGTGCTGGATGCGCTGGGTCTGGTGGTGTTCTCGATTATCGGCGCACAGGTTGCGCTGGATTCCGGCCATGCGGCGATCATCGCCGCCATCGCCGCAGTCATAACTGGCGTTTTTGGCGGCGTGCTGCGCGATATGTTCTGCAACCGCATTCCGCTGGTGTTCCAGAAAGAGTTGTATGCCGGTATCGCTTTTGCCTCCGGCTGGATGTATATCCTGCTGCTGAAAACACCGCTGGCGCATGAAGTGGTGGTGATCATCACGCTACTGTTCGGCTTCTTCGCCCGCCTGCTGGCGCTGCGCTTCCGCCTCGGTCTGCCGATTTTCAACTACCCCCACCCCGAGCACTGACGGCTGCGCCGGGATATTCTGCTGCTGCAGAAAGTGAATCAGCGACTGCAGGCGCGCATCCTGCAGCATCGTCACCAGCCGCTGTGCCAGGACGTTGCCGATACCCGGCAGCTGCTGCCAGCTGTCGGCTGAACGCGCCAGCAGCTGCGACCACTGCGTATCGGGCAACGCCTGGAGTGCCGTGCGCGGCAGCGGTAAGCCCAGCGCGCTGATCCAGCGGCGCAGCGGCTGCTGGCGCGTCAGGTTAAAGCGATGCCAGATCTGCCGGGCGCGTACGGTGGAGATGCCCTGCGCCTGCGCAATCTGCTCTGGCGTGAGCGTCAGCCAGGAGAACAGGTGGCTGATGCTGCCGCCGTCCAGCAGACGCTGCCAGCTACTGCGCTGCATGCCAGCAATATCCAGCACTGACTTGTGACTCAGCCAGCTGAGGCGCGCCAGAAACTGCGCGCGACACCCTGCGCTGAAGTGCAGGCAGCTCAGCGGATTGAATGCGTCGTCCTGTGGCGGCAGCGGATAGTCGCGCTGCGCCACGCGCCAGATCACCCGTTCCAGCCGCGGAATACCCAGCCCGGCCAGCGACAGCGTGACCTGATCGCCGGCGATCACATCCCACTGCTTCCAGCGACGCAGCGAGCCCAGATTGACCCGCCGGACTGTTTTATCCTCCAGCTGCACCGGCTGCAGGTTCAGCACCACGGCAATTTTGCCGGTGCGTCCGACGTTGAAATCCACCGACAGCACTTCGCTGCTGACTTCGGCAGGCTGATATTTCCACGCGGCCGACCAGCTGCCCTGCCCGGGCTGCCAGTCGCGCCCGACGCGCTGCGGTGACTGGTGAATCACCACACCATCAGTGACAAAAGGCAGCGGCTGGCGATACCAGCGCTCACGCCAGGCCGCGACCTCCTCCTCATTGCTGACCTGGCGGCTCCACTGCTGCGTCAGGGCAAAGCCCCACTGCGTAAGCTGCGCCAGCCGCGCCTGCATCATCGGCGGCCCATCCGGCCATGCCCAGATAAACACACCAATGCGCGACAGCAGCGGACTGGCTTCGCGCCGCATCATGGCGCCCGCCACCTGGGCGCGCGCATTCTGACCGCCGTCGCGCGCCTGCTGGTGATCGGTCATCGTCAGAAATAGTTCGCCCTGTAACACCACTTCCGCACGGTCGGTCGCGATATGCCGCGGGATCGCCGCAATGTGCGGTGCTTTCGCCAGCCACTGTTCACCGCGCAGTCCGTCGCCCCGGCTGATCAGGCCCGCCAGTTCGCCGTGGCGATACACCAGCGTCACCGCCACGCCATCGACTTTCGGCTGCACCCACAGCGCCGGTTTATCCTGCATCCAGTAGGCCACCGCCAGCTTGTCACGCAGCTTGCGCACGCCGGTATGCGCCACCGGATGCAGCGTGCTGCCGTCGGTGCTGAGCTGTGCCGCATAGCCGGGCAACGCCGGCGTGAAGCAGCGCTGCCACTGCTGTAAGCGCTGCTGCAGGCTGTCGTAGTCGGCATCGCTTACCGGGCTTTGCCCCTGACGGTAGTAGGCATCATCCCAGTGGCGCAGCTGGTTGTGCAGCACGCCCATCTCCTGTTCAGCGCGCACCGGTGACCAGTTGGGACAGATCGCCATCCCATTCGCACATCCCGCCAGCAACATCGCACCCAGCCATCTCCATCCTTTCATCGTCGCCTCCTTTTTGCTGATTGCAGCGTGCCGCGGTGAGTGACACCAGCGTTAAAAAGCCGATTGTGGAGCGAGGCTGACGGGTTTTTGTGCGAATTGCAGAAAGTTGCGCTGCCGCTGGAGGGCGCGCACAGAAAAAGAATTGCCGCGTGCGGGCGGCAAACGCTGCGTGCTGCGCTTAAGCCGTGTATACTGTGCAGGAAATCGACTCCGCTCTTTACTCAATTCAAGATAACCATGGCTCAAGGCACGCTTTATATTGTTTCCGCCCCTAGCGGCGCGGGTAAATCCAGCCTGATTCAGGCGCTGTTAAAGACACAGCCGCTGTACGATACGCAGGTGTCTATTTCTCACACCACCCGCGGCGTGCGTCCCGGTGAAGCACATGGTGAACATTACTTCTTCGTCTCAAAGCCCGAATTCGAGGCCATGATTGCCGCCGATGACTTCCTCGAACACGCGGAAGTGTTTGGCAATTACTACGGCACCTCGCGCGCGGCGATTGAACGCGTGCTGGCAACCGGTGTTGATGTATTTTTGGATATCGACTGGCAAGGCGCGCAGCAAATTCGTCAAAAAATGCCGGCTGCACGCAGCATTTTTGTCTTGCCGCCGTCGACCGAAGAGCTGGACCGTCGCCTGCGTGGCCGCGGTCAGGACAGCGAAGAGGTGATCGCCCGCCGCATGGCGCAAGCCGTGGCGGAGATGAGTCACTATGCCGAATACGATTATCTGATCGTGAATGATGATTTCGACCTGGCCTTAACCGATCTGAAACACATTATTCGCGCAGAACGTCTGCGTATGAGTCGCCAAAAATCGCGACATGATGCTTTAATCAGCAAACTATTGGCAGTCTGAAGTCACTTTCAGTATTATGCCCAGTCATTTCTTCATCATCTGTGGAGTAGCACACCTATGGCACGCGTAACCGTTCAGGACGCAGTAGAGAAAATTGGTAACCGTTTTGACCTGGTGTTGGTCGCTGCACGTCGTGCACGTCAGATGCAGGTAGGCGGCAAAGATCCGCTGGTTCCGGAAGAGAACGATAAAGCCACCGTTATCGCCCTGCGCGAAATCGAAGAAGGCCTGATCACCAACCAGATTCTGGATGTCCGTGATCGTCAGGAACAGCAAGAGCAGGAAGCCGCTGAGTTACAAGCCGTTACCGCTATCGCTGAAGGTCGTCGTTAACAGCACTCTGCAGGTCAACCTTGTATCTGTTTGAAAGCCTCAATCAACTGATTGAAAAATACTTGCCTGAGGAGCAAATCAAGCGCCTCAAGCAAGCTTATCTCGTCGCGCGTGATGCCCACGAGGGTCAGACACGCTCCAGCGGTGAACCTTACATCACCCATCCTGTTGCCGTTGCCTGCATTCTGGCCGAGATGAAACTCGACCATGAAACGCTGATGGCAGCGCTGCTGCATGACGTGATCGAAGATACACCCGCCACTTACCAGGATATGGAACAGCTGTTTGGCAAAAGCGTGGCCGAACTGGTGGAAGGCGTGTCGAAACTCGACAAGCTGAAGTTCCGCGACAAGAAAGAAGCGCAGGCTGAAAACTTCCGCAAAATGATCATGGCGATGGTGCAGGACATTCGCGTCATCCTGATCAAACTGGCTGACCGCACGCACAACATGCGCACGCTGGGCGCGCTGCGTCCGGATAAAAAACGGCGCATCGCGCTGGAAACGCTGGAAATTTACAGTCCTCTGGCGCACCGCCTAGGTATTCATCACCTGAAAACGGAACTGGAAGAGCTCGGCTTTGAAGCGCTCTATCCAAACCGTTTCCGCGTGATTAAAGAGGTAGTGAAAGCGGCGCGCGGTAACCGTAAAGAGATGATTCAGAAGATCCTGTCGGAAATCGACGGGCGTCTGCAGGAAGCCGGCATTCCGTGCCGCGTCAGCGGACGCGAAAAGCATCTCTATTCGATCTACCGCAAAATGCACCTGAAAGAGCAGCGATTTCACTCGATCATGGATATTTATGCCTTTCGCGTCATCGTGAAAGACCTTGATACCTGCTATCGCGTGCTCGGTCAGATGCACAGCCTGTACAAACCGCGTCCCGGACGCGTGAAAGATTACATCGCCATTCCCAAAGCCAACGGCTATCAGTCACTGCACACCTCAATGATCGGCCCGCACGGCGTGCCGGTTGAGGTGCAAATCCGTACCGAAGATATGGATCAGATGGCGGAGATGGGGGTGGCGGCCCACTGGGCTTATAAAGAAGCCGGCGAAAGCGGTACCACCGCGCAAATTCGCGCCCAGCGCTGGCTGCAAAGCCTGCTGGAGCTGCAGCAGAGCGCCGGCAGCTCGTTTGAATTCATCGAGAGCGTAAAATCCGATCTGTTCCCGGATGAGATCTACGTGTTTACGCCGGAAGGCCGTATCGTCGAACTGCCCGCGGGCGCCACGCCGGTGGATTTCGCCTATGCGGTGCACACCGATATCGGCCACGCCTGCGTCGGTGCGCGCGTCGATCGCCAGCCGTATCCGCTGTCGCAGGCGCTGACCAGCGGCCAGACGATTGAAATCATTACCGCACCTGGCGCGCGGCCAAATGCCGCGTGGCTCAACTTTGTGGTGAGCTCAAAAGCGCGTGCCAAAATTCGCCAGCTGCTGAAAAACCTCAAGCGCGAAGATTCCGTTAACCTCGGCCGTCGTCTGCTGAGCCACGCGCTCGGCGGCAGCAAAAAACTGGCCGAGATTCCGGCGGAGAATATTCAGCAGGAACTGGAGCGTATGAAGCTCTCCAGCATCGACGATCTGCTGGCGGAGATTGGCCTTGGCAATGCCATGAGCGTAGTGGTGGCGAAGAACCTGCTGCAATCCGGCAGCGAACCGTCATCTGGCAGCAGTAAGCGCAGCAAAAAGCTGCCAATCAAGGGCGCTGATGGCGTACTGATCACTTTCGCCAAGTGCTGCCGTCCGATTCCTGGCGACCCGATTGTCGCGCACGTCAGCCCCGGTAAAGGTCTGGTGGTGCATCACGAATCCTGCCGTAACATTCGCGGCTACCAGAAAGAACCGGAAAAATTCATGCCGGTTGAATGGGATAAAGTGACCGATCAGGAGTTTGTCGCCGAGATTAAGGTGGATATGTTTAACCACCAGGGCGCGCTGGCCAACCTGACCGCGGCAATCAATACCGCAGGTTCGAATATTCAAAGCCTCAATACCGAAGAGCGTGACGGCCGCGTTTACAGCGCCTTCATCCGCCTCACCGCGAACGATCGCGTCCATCTGGCCAATATCATGCGTAAAATCCGCGTGATGCCGGACGTGATTAAAGTTCACCGTAACCGTAATTAGTGCATGAACGCTCAACGTTTTGCTCGTATCCAGGAGATGCTGGCCATGCGCCAGCACGATCTCACCGTCTGCATGGAGCAGGTGCATAAGCCGCACAATGTCTCTGCGGTGATCCGCACCGCCGACGCCGTCGGCATCCACGAAGTGCACGCGGTATGGCCCAGCGTGCGTATGCGCACCATGGTGTCCGCGTCGGCGGGCAGTAACAGTTGGGTGAAGGTGAAAACCCATCGCCACATTGCTGATGCGGTGCGCCATCTGAAAGATCGCGGCATGCAGGTGCTGGCGACCCATCTGTCAGACAAAGCGGTCGATTTCCGCGAGATCGATTACACCAAACCGACCTGTATTTTGATGGGCCAGGAGAAAACCGGCATCACCGCTGAAGCGCTGGCGCTGGCCGACCGCGATATCATCATTCCGATGGTCGGTATGGTGCAGTCACTGAATGTCTCCGTGGCCTCCGCGCTGATTCTGTATGAAGCCCAGCGTCAGCGGCAAAACGCCGGCATGTATCGCCGCCAGCACAGCCTGCTGGACGAGGATGAGCAGCAGCGTCTGCTGTTTGAGGGCGGGTATCCGGTGCTGGCGCGCGTAGCGAAGCAGAAAGGCCTGCCCTATCCGCACATCAACGCGCAGGGCGAAGTCGAAGCCGATGCCGCCTGGTGGTCCACCATGCAAGCGACGGGTAAAAAATGAAAGGCCGTCTGCTGGATGCCATTCCGCTCAGTACCCTGACCGGCGTCGGCGCCAGCCAGGCGGGTAAGCTGGCGAAACTCGGCCTGTTTACCATTCAGGATCTGCTGCTGCACCTGCCGCTGCGCTACGAAGACCGCACCCAGCTGTACAAAATTAACGATCTGCTGCCCGGCATCTGGGCGACGGTGGAAGGTGAAGTGCTGCACAGCGAAATCACCTTTGGCCGCCGCCGCATGCTGGTATGCCAGATCAGCGACGGCAGCGGCGTGCTGACGATGCGCTTCTTCAACTTCAACGCCGGCATGAAAAACAGCCTGGCACCGGGCCGTCGCGTCACCGCTTATGGCGAGATCAAACGCGGCCAGCGCGGCGCCGAAATCATTCATCCGGAGTATCGCGTCCAGGGCGAGCTGGGTGGCGTTGAGCTGCAGGAAACCCTGACGCCGGTCTATCCCACCACCGAAGGTATTCGCCAGGCCACGCTGCGCAATCTCACCGATCAGGCACTGACGCTGCTGGAGAGCTGCCCGATTGCCGAGCTGCTGCCGCCGGAATTGAGCGGCGGTTTGATCAGCCTGCCGGAGGCGCTGCGCACCCTGCACCGGCCGCCGCCGGACCTGCGCCTGAGCGAGCTGGAAACCGGCCGTCATCCGGCGCAGAAGCGTCTGATTCTCGAAGAGCTGCTGGCGCACAATCTCAGCATGCTGGCGGTACGCGCCGGCGCGCAGCGCCATCACGCCCTGCCCATGCCGGCACGCCACCAACTGGTGGATAAACTGCTGGCCGCGCTGCCATTCTCGCCCACCACGGCGCAGCGGCGCGTGGTCGCAGAGATTGAGCGCGATCTGGCGCACGACTTCCCGATGATGCGCCTGGTGCAGGGTGATGTCGGCTCCGGTAAAACGCTGGTGGCTGCGCTGGCGGCGCTGAACGTAATCGCCCACGGCAAGCAGGTAGCGCTGATGGCGCCGACCGAACTGCTGGCTGAACAGCACGCCAGTAATTTCCGCCAGTGGTTTGCGCCGCTTGGCGTGGAAGTTGGCTGGCTGGCCGGAAAGCAGAAAGGCAAAGCGCGCGAAGCGCAGCAGGAGGCGATTGCCAGCGGTCAGGTGGCGATGGTGGTGGGCACGCATGCGCTGTTCCAGGAACAGGTGAAGTTCAACGGCATGGCGCTGGTGATCATTGATGAGCAGCACCGTTTCGGCGTGCATCAGCGGCTGGCGCTGTGGGAAAAAGGCGAAGAGCAGGGTTTCCATCCGCATCAGCTGATCATGACCGCCACCCCGATTCCGCGCACCCTGGCGATGACGGCCTATGCCGATCTCGATACCTCAACCATTGACGAACTGCCGCCGGGCCGTACGCCGGTGACCACGGTGGCAATTCCCGATACCCGCCGCAGCGACATCATCGCCCGGGTGCAAAGCGCCTGCCATGAAGGCCGTCAGGCCTATTGGGTGTGTACGCTGATCGATGAATCCGACGTGCTGGAAGCGCAGGCGGCGGAAGCCACCTGGCAGGAGCTGAAAGTGGCGCTGCCGGACCTGCAGGTCGGTCTGGTGCACGGGCGTATGAAGCCGGCGGAGAAACAGGCGGTAATGGCGGCGTTCAAGGCCAATGAAATCCAGCTGCTGGTGGCCACCACGGTGATTGAGGTCGGCGTCGATGTGCCCAACGCCAGCCTGATGATCATCGAAAACCCGGAACGGCTTGGTCTGGCGCAGCTGCATCAGCTGCGCGGACGCGTTGGCCGCGGTGCCGTCGCTTCACACTGCGTGCTGCTGTACAAAGCGCCGCTGAGTAAAACCGCGCAGAAACGCCTGCAGGTGCTACGCGACAGCAACGACGGTTTTGTCATCGCCCAGCACGATCTGGAGATTCGCGGTCCGGGTGAATTGCTCGGCACGCGCCAGACCGGCAACGCCGAGTTTAAAGTTGCCGATTTACTGCGCGATCAAAGCATGATTCCGGAAGTTCAGCGCGTGGCGCGCCATATCCACCAGCATTATCCCGAACAGGCTCAGGCGCTGATCGAGCGCTGGCTGCCGGAAACCGAGCGCTACAGCCACGCTTAATCCAGCTGCGGCTGTCGATCCACCGCCATGAAATCGCCGACGAAGCGCTGTAACAGGCGCGTTAACTCAGCGCGCTCTTCAGCTGGCCAGCCAGCGAACAGTTGCTGATAAATCTGGGTGCGTGCCGCGTCGATTTTATCCGTCATCGCTTTTCCCGCCGCCGTGATCACCGCCTCATTGATCCGCTTGTCTCTGGCATTTTTCTGCCGCTGCGCCAGCCCCAGCTCTTCCAGCTTCGCCACCTGGCGGCTGACAGTGGTGTAATCGCGCCCGGCGCGATCGGCCAGCTCGACCACGCCGAGGGGACCAAAACGGCCAATCTGGATCAGCAGCGGAAACAGGGCGCGATCCAGCTGGATACCGGACTCTTTTATTAATAATTCATCGCGTTGCGGACGATTAAAGGTGCCGACGATCATCAGCAGCGCGTTGTGCAAATCATCGAAGCCGGCATTATTATGTGTATTTTGCACGCTTTTCATTGACGTCATCCCAGAGCAGGCCTAATGTGTGCATATTACACATATTATCCGATGAACTGAAGGTGAAACATGAAAGCAGCTATTGTCAGTGCCGCAGGTGAGAAACCGGTATGGGGCGATTTCCCGCCACCGCAGGCCGATGAACAGCATGTGGTGGTAACGGTGAAGGCCGCCGCCATCAGCCAGCTGGCGAAAGCGAGAGCTGCCGGTGCCCATTACAGCGCCGGTAGCCACTATCCGTTTATCGCCGGTATTGATGGCACCGGCACGCTGAGCAACGGCGATCCGGTCTATTTTCTCGCCTTTAGCGCACCGTGGGGCAGTATGGCGCAGCAGACCCGGGTGCCGGCTGCGGCGGTGGTTGCGCTGCCGCCGACGCTTGATCCGCTGCTGGCTGCGGCAATCGCCAATCCCGGCATGTCCTCGTGGGCCGCACTGACGCGTCGCGCGCAGTTTCAGGCGGGTGAAACCGTGCTGATCAACGGTGCAACCGGCACCTCCGGCGGGCTGGCGGTGCGTATTGCGCGTCACCTCGGTGCCGGGAAAATCATCGCCACCGGCCGTAACCGCGCGGTGCTGGAGCAGCTGCGCACGCAGGGTGCGGATATCATCCTGACGCTGGATGAACTGCCCGGCGCGCTGCCAGCGCTGATGCAGCAAGGCATTGATGTGGTGCTGGATTATCTGTGGGGCCAGAGTGCGCTCGACATCATGCACGCGGCGGTGGCCGGCGGTGAGAAAACGGTGCGCTTTGTGCAGATTGGCTCGCTCAGCGGGCAGGAGATCGCGCTGCACAGTAAACTGCTGCGCTCATCCGGGCTGACGCTGATGGGCAGCGGACTGGGCAGCGTCTCTGACAGCGAACTGATCGCCTGTATTGGTGAGATGCTGAACGCCGCCGCTGAAAGTGACTTCTCCATCGCTTTTCAGCAGCGTCCGCTGAGTGAGGTAGAGCAGGCGTGGCAGCAGGATGACAGCCGCTGCCGCACGGTGTTTACGCTCTAGATCAATCACAACCAAAAGGGCCATTGCAAACGATTGCTTTCACAACGCAACCGTTTAAAATCGCCCCTTTGTTGTTATTGAGAAGCCACCATGTCCGTCAATACTGCTGAATCCCGCCAGCCTGCCACTGCGCCAGGCGAGAGCAAAAGTGAACTGATTTACCGTCTAGAAGATCGTCCGCCGCTGCCGCAAACGCTGTTTGCCGCCTGCCAGCATCTGCTGGCGATGTTTGTGGCGGTGATTACCCCGGCACTGCTGATCTGCCAGGCGCTCGGCTTACCGGCGCAGGATACGCAGCACATCATCAGCATGTCGCTGTTTGCTTCGGGCGTGGCGTCCATTCTGCAAATTAAAACCTGGGGACCGGTGGGTTCTGGCCTGCTGTCGATTCAGGGCACCAGCTTTAACTTTGTCACGCCGCTGATCATGGGCGGTATGGCGCTGAAAAACGGCGGCGCCGATGTGCCGACCATGATGGCAGCGCTGTTTGGTACCCTGATGGTGGCTTCCTGTACCGAGATGTTGCTGTCACGCGTGCTGCACCTCGCACGGCGCATCATCACGCCGCTGGTTTCCGGCATTGTGGTGATGATTATCGGTCTGTCGCTGATTCAGGTCGGCCTGACCTCGATTGGCGGTGGCTTCGCCGCCATGAACGATCACAGCTTTGGGGCGCCGAAAAATCTGCTGCTGGCCGGTGCCGTGCTGCTGGTCATCATCCTGCTCAACCGCCAGCGCAACCCTTACCTGCGCGTCGCGTCGCTGGTGATCGCCATGGCAGTGGGTTATGCGCTGGCCTGGGCGCTGGATATGTTGCCCGCGACCTCTGCACCCACCAACCAGGCGCTGCTGGCCGTGCCGTCGCCGCTCTATTACGGCCTGGGTTTTGACTGGAATCTGCTAATCCCGCTGATGCTGGTGTTTATGGTGACCTCGCTGGAAACCATCGGCGATATTACCGCCACCTCCGATGTCTCCGAACAGCCGGTCAGCGGTCCGCTGTATATGAAGCGTCTGAAAGGCGGCGTGCTGGCCAATGGTCTCAACTCGTTTGTGTCGGCGCTGTTCAACACCTTCCCTAACTCCTGCTTTGGTCAGAACAACGGGGTGATTCAGCTGACCGGCGTGGCCAGCCGCTACGTGGGCTTTGTGGTGGCGCTGATGCTGATCGTACTCGGCCTGTTCCCGGCGGTGAGCGGCTTTGTGCAGCATATTCCGGAACCGGTACTGGGCGGCGCCACCATCGTGATGTTTGGTACCATTGCCGCTTCCGGCGTGCGCATTGTGTCGCGCGAGCCGCTCAATCGCCGCGCCATTATGATCATCGCGCTGTCGCTGGCGGTGGGCCTCGGCGTATCGCAACAGCCGCTGATCCTGCAATTTGCCCCGGACTGGCTGAAAACCCTGCTGTCATCCGGCATCGCCGCCGGGGGTATCACCGCTATCGTGCTTAACCTCGTCTTTCCGCAGGAAAAGTAATGCTGCTGGCAGGCTACGGCCTGCCTGTTATTTATCCGCTTTTACATCCAGGCTGTTGAGCTGTAACGGTAATTCAGGCATAACAACCTCTTACCGGATAAATATCGGGATGGATGGATGCGATGAAATTTTTAGGCAAGTTTTTCCTTACCTTACTGCTGCTGATTCTGCTTGGGCTGGTGGTCCTGTATGTCATGCTGCAGACCCAGTGGGGCGCAGGCTGGTTTAGCCGTTGGGTAAGCGATAAAACCGCCTGGCATTTGTCGCTGAGTAAGATTGAGCACAACTTCTCCTCGCCTTCCCACATCATTCTGGATGACTTCAGCTTCGGCCACGACGGCCAGCCGGCGGTGCTGGTGGCGAAGCGCGTCGATCTCGGACTGGCACTGGTGCAGTTCAGCGATCCGCTGCATTTCGACAGCATTGAAGTGCGCGACGGCGACATCAACCTCGCTAACCAGTCACCACAAACCACGCTGCCGATTCAGGCCAACCGGCTGCAGCTCAATAATGTGCAGATCGAAAGCCCGCACAGCGCCCTGCCGCTGGCGGCGCAGCGGGTCAACGGCGGCATTGTGCCGTGGAAGCCCACGCCTGACGATATGCTGGGCAGCGATGCGCAGTTCCAGATGAGCGCAGGTGCCATGACGCTGGACGGCGTCGCCGGTAACAACGTGCTGCTGCAGGGCAATATCGCCAAACGCCGGCTGGTGCTGAGCAATATCGGCGCCGATCTGGCGCGCGGCTCAATGACCGGACGTGCCGAGCGCGACGCGCAGGGTAACTGGCAAATCAACCAGCTGCGTCTTAACGATATTCGCCTGCAAACCCAGCAGAGCCTGAGCGAGTTCCTCAGTCCGCTGCGCGACGTGCCTTCGGTGAGCATCAACCGGCTGGATATGACCGATGCGCGCCTGCAGGGCCCGGACTGGGCGGTGACCGATCTCGATCTGACCCTGAAGAACATTACGCTGCGCGGCGATGACTGGCAGAGCGACGACGGTTCGCTGGCCATGAACGCCGGCAACTTTATTAACGGCAGCTTTGAACTCAACGATCCGATCGTCAACGCCGAATTCTCACCGCAGGGCATTCAACTGACGCAGTTCAGCTCCCGCTGGGTCAACGGCGTGATTCGCGCCAGCGGCAGCTGGACGCGCAGCGATAAGCGCCTGACGCTTGACGATTTAGCCATTGCCGGCCTGGAATACACGCTGCCGCAAAACTGGCGCGATCGCTGGCAGCAGACGCTGCCGGGCTGGCTGGATAGCGTGCTGGTGAAGCGTGCGACCGCTAACCGTAACCTGGTGATTGATATTAATCCGGCCTTCCCGTTCCAGATGACCGCGCTCGACGGTAATGCAGAAAATCTGCTGCTGGCGCGCCAGCATCAATGGGGCATCTGGGCCGGTAAAGCCAGCTTTAACGCGGCGGAAGCCACCTTTAACCGCACCGATTTGCGCCATCCGTCGATTAGCCTGAACGCCAGCGATCGGCAGATTGAGGTCAGCGAGATGAGCGCCTTCAACGGTAACGGATTACTGGAAGGCACGGCAACCGCAGGACAGGAAGCACAGCGTCCGTTTACGCTAAACCTGAAAGGCCAGGCGGTGCCGGCAAACGTGCTGCAAAACTGGGGCTGGCCTGCACTGCCGCTGAGCGGCAGCAGTAATTTGCAGCTGCAGCTGAAGGGCTCGCTTAGCGCGGGCGCCCCGCTGCGTGCCAGCGCAGAAGGCAGTTTGTCGGTGACCACGGATACGCAGTCGCTGCAGCAGACGATGCGTGGCGGGCAGGTGCAGTGATGATTGCATGACCGATCGCGCTGAAAAAGCGCGATGCGGGTCAGTTGCGCTTTTTTGGTCGCCATTAATGGCGCCCCTTATATCCCGATCATTCTCCTCCGGGTATGATGATCCCCGACTG